>JALVEB010000194.1 GCA_027008705.1 Sedimenticola sp.
CAACATGACCCGCGACACCCTGAAGGCCGGCGATGAAGTCGGCCTTCAGGGTGTCGCGGGTCATGTTGGGCAGCCAGGTAAGAAACGGCAGAAAGCGTTTCCAACCGCCACCGGAGTGTCTTAGCAGGCTGTTGAAAAACGCAGTTTTTCGACTGCCTGTGCGCAGTACATGGATGTACCGCCATTTTCAATGGCCATAAGCCATTGAAAATGAAGGAAGCGGGGAAACTGCGTTTTCCGCTTCCGTAGTTGAAAAAGCCCATGGAGGGGCTTTTTCAACATCCTGTTAGTTCAGCGGGTTTCATCGGAGTGGATACCTGTCGGGTTCAGAGTGGATGACGAGCAGCCTGCCGGATCGGGACGGGGGCCGCGGATTTGTGGCGATGTCCCGGATTCGACGGCCTGTCCGCGCCTTGCGCGGCGGTTTCGATATTCGTAAATCATCAATATAGCTATATGCTGATATATCCGTCCGCACGAAAACCGGGGTTTCGCGCGGACCTTCTAAGGGATTCGTTGATTATGCGACATAAAATGGGAATCATGCATTGATGTAATGAAGATTTGGATCACGAAAAAATCCCTTTATCACATCAACCAGTTTTTGTAATCGCCGCATGCAGCGATTCACGCTTTCCCGGAATTGATCCGGCCCTCTCACGCTCAACTTGCCAAGATTATGCTTCTTTAACCAATTCCAGACCCACTCATCCGGATTCAGATGAGGCGAATATGGAGGGAGAATAAATATTCTCAATTTGCCGTGGGTACTGGCAACGAATTCCTTTACTTTTTTGGATTTGTGTACGGGATGTCCATCCAATATCAGGAAGATTGGGTTAGGGGACTTGTAAGTGAGCCTCTTGAGGAATTCGATGAATTTGTCTGCATTCATCGTTCCATTGAAAGTCATGAAGCGTAGCTGACCTTTGGCGCTGACCGCCGAAATCATATTCACGCTAAAACGAGCCCCTGTGGTTTCTACCACTGGCGTTTTACCCACCGGGGCCCAGGTTGTGCCGCTGTGATAGTCAGAGCGGACACTGGCCTCATCACCGAAGTATATGGTGGCCTTCTCTTTTTTCGCCAACTTCTTGATTTCAGGATAAGCAACCTCCTGCCATGTGGCCACCTTCTCTTCATCACGCTGATAAGCCCGGTGAAGAGGTTTCTGTGGGGATAATCCCAACTTACGCAGCAGCCGGCCCACCGATACATCCGAGAGCTTGACACCGAATTCATCACGAATTACCTGACGAACCATCCCTCTTGTCCATAAGGCAAACTCGAAATTCAACTGCAACGGATTCTTCCCTGTGATGATCTTGTACAGCTTCTGCATCTGTGAGCCATTGAGCTTGGGTTGCCTACCCGGTGCTGACCTCTTTTTTAAGCTCTCAAGACCACCTTCACGATATTGAGCAATCCAACGATAGATGCACGAGCGGTGAAAACCGAGCACGTCAATCACTTCTTCAGGACTCTCGCCCGCTTCTACTCGTTGAACAGCTCTAATTCTTATGGCTGCCAACGCTTCTCGACTTAGTTTTCTTCCGTCAGTATTCATGCATAAGATTATACACCATGTCGCATAATCAATGAACGCCTTAGTACGTTTTGAAATCGTGAAGGTTTCAGCGTAAATCAGGGGGGGCGTCAGGGTGTCGCGGGCCTGTGCAATAAGGCGGAGCTACCGCGACCTTCCAACGCCTGACGCATGATCAGCCGCTTCAACGGGGGGCTGTGGTCGATCAGGTTCATGCCATTGTCGCGCAGCATGCGAAGCAGTGGATTGGTGTTGCTGAACAGGCGTTTGAAGCCGTCCATCCCGGCCTGCATCAGCAGGTTGTCGGCCTTGCGCGCGCGTTCGTATCTACGCAGGGCGGCCAGGTCGCCGAGTGGACGCTGCCGGCGCATGGCGTTCAGCAGGGCGCGGTGCAGCTCGGCGACGTCGAGAAAACCGAGGTTGACGCCCTGTCCCGCCAGCGGGTGGATGGTATGGGCGGCGTCGCCGATCAATGCGACGCCCGGAGCGACATAAGCTGATGCATGGCTGCGGCGTAGCGGGAAGACCGCGCGTGGGCCACTGCCGAGAATCCTGCCCAGTCGGGCCTCGCTGGCGCTCGTCAGTTGTCGGTTGAAGGCGGCTTCGGGAAGTTCCAGCAGTTCCTCGGCATGGTCGGGCGCGGTGGACCAGACGATGGAACAACGCCGCGGCGCATCGAGCGGCAGCAACGCCAGCGGTCCACTGGGCAGGAAGCGTTGCCATGCGGTCGCCTGGTGCGGCTGTTCGGTTTCGATGGTGGCGACCAATGCGTGTTGGTCGTAGTCCCATCCCGTGCATGCGATGCCGCTCAGTTGGCGTACCTTCGAGCGCGCGCCGTCGGCGCCGATCAGCACCTCCGCGTGAATCCGGCGTCCGCTGGCGAGCTCGGCGCGGATCCGCGCGCGCGCGCCGCTTGTCCGCTCGAAGGCGACGAGCTCGTCGTTTTCGATCAGACGGACCTTGTCCAGCGCTTGCAGTCGTTGCCACAGGGCCTTGGTGGTGACCCGGTTCTCGACGATATGGCCAAGGTCCGGTTCGCCGATCTCTTGCGCCTCGAAGTGGATGGTCCCCCGGCCGGCGGCGTCCCATACATGCATCGCGCGATAGGGCGCGATGCGCTCGGCGCGCATCTCGTCCCAGGCGCCGAGCTTGTCGAGCAGGTTCTGCGAGGCGCGGGTGAGGGCGGAAACCCGCAGGTCGTAATCCCCGGCTGGCCAGTCGAGCAGCGGCGGGCGGCTTTCGATCACGCAGACATCGATGCCGGAGCGCGCCAGCGCCAAGGCCATTGCGCCACCGTTCATGCCGGCGCCGACGATCAGGGCCGTGGTGGACGCTTCACTCATGAGCGGCCTCTTTCAGGGCAAGGCGGGGCAGGCGACCGGCCAGGCCCATGGCGCCGCGCGCGAGCCAGTGTTTGGCCGGCGGGCAGTTGTCGAGCAGCGTCAGGCCCAGGCCCCGCGCCGCGCGCAGCGGTGGGAAGGGGGTATCGAACAGGCGGACCAGGCTGTCGGTGGCGCGCGCCACCCATTTCTGGTCGCGGTGGCGCCAGGCTTCGTATCGGTCCAGCAGCGTGGCGTCGCCGGGATCGCCGCCGGCGGCAAGGGTATCGCTGAGCAGATCGGCAAGCACCGCGACATCGCGGATGCCGAGGTTGAAGCCCTGGCCCGCGATCGGGTGCAGGGTATGGGCGGCATTGCCGATCAGCACCGCGCGCGGCGCGGTCGAGCGCAGCGCGCGCAGCATCTCCAGCGGATAGACGGTTCGCTCGCCGACCTGCTGGAAACGTCCGGCGCGCAGGCCGAAAGCGGCTTGCGCGGCGGCGGCGAAGGCGTCGTTCCCTTGCCGCGCCAGTTCGTCTCGTAGCGCGTCGTTCACCGACCAGACCAGCGCATGGCGGTGTTCGCCGCTCATCGGCAGCAGGGCCATCGGGCCGTTTCCGGTAAAGCGTTCGTAGGCGATATGGCGGTGTGGCTGGCTGGTGAGCAGGTTACAGACGATGGCGTGCTGCCGGTAGGCGGCGCGGCGGGTGGGCAGCGCCAGTTGCTTGCGGATGAATGAGTCGCCGCCATCGGCGCCGACCAAAAGCGATGTTTCCAGCGTGCGCGCCGCGTCGCCGTGCTGGATCTCCAAACGGACATGGGTGGCATGGGTTTCGAACGCGCGCAGGCGTGCCGGGCTCAGCCAGTCGATGCCCGCGAGGCGGTCGATCCGATGGAGCAGTGCTTGGCCCAGGGCGCGCGCCGGGACGACGTAGCCGAGGGCTTCGACGCCTTCTTCCCCGGCGCGCAGGCGGGTGAAGCCAAGACGACCCTGTTCCGAGACGTGAATGGTTTCGATCGCGCAGCGTTCCTCCCCCAGCCGGGACCAGACGCCGAGGTTGTTCAGGATGCGGGCGGTGCCGAAAGCCAGCGCCAGCGCGCGATCGTCGAAGCCCGGTTGACCGGGGTCGCCGGGGGGATGGGGTTCGATCACCGCAACGCGCGCCAGCCCGCCGGCCAGCGCGCGCGCCAGGCTGGCTCCGGCCAGGCCGCCGCCGACGATCACGATATCGTAGTAGTCCGCGGGTTTCATGTCTTGCCCTCGTTCATCGTCGCTTCGATGGCTTCGACGGTTTTCGGGGCGTCCCCGCTCAGGACGTCATGGCCGTCCCGGGTGACCAGAACATCGTCCTCGATGCGGATGCCGATGCCTCGCCATTTCTTCGCCACCCCTTTCTGGCGTGGCGCGATATACAGGCCGGGCTCGATGGTCAGGACCATGCCGGGCTCGAGTTCACGCCATTCGCCATCGACTTTGTAGTTGCCGACATCATGGACGTCCATGCCGAGCCAATGGCCGGTGCGGTGCATATAGAACGGCTTGTAGGCTTCATCGCGCAGCAGGCGCGGCACGCGCCCTTCGAGCAGGCCGAGCTTCACCAGCCCGCGCGTGAGCACCTTCACCGCGCGTTCATGCGGTGCGTTCCAGTGGTTGCCTGGTTTTACCTCGTCGATCGCTGCGAGCTGGGCTTCGAGCACCAACTCGTAAAGGGCGCGTTGCTCGGGGCTGAAGCGTCCGTTGACCGGGAAGGTACGGGTGATGTCGGAGGCATAACAGTGCAACTCGCAGCCGGCATCGATCAGTACCAGGTCGCCATCGTTCAGTGTCTGGTCGTTCTCGATGTAATGCAGCACGCAGGCATTGGCGCCGCCGCCGACGATCGCCGGATAGGCCTGTTCCCGCGCGCCGGCCTGGCTGCACTGATGGATGAACTCGGCCTCGAGCTGATACTCGTGCATGCCGGGCTGGCAGACCCGCATCAGGTGGCGGTGCGCGTTGGCGGAGATTCGCGCGCAGCGGCGCATCAGCGCGATCTCCGAACGGCTCTTGTAGAGGCGTAGTTCATGCAGGTAGTGATCGAGCGCGATGAACTCCAGCGGCGCGCTGATCCCGGCGCGGGCCTTGCGTCGCACCTGGCGGATCCATGTCGACATGCGGCGATCCAGCTGGGCGTCGCAGCCCATGGCGTAGAACACCCGCTCGCACTGTTCCAGCATGCGCGGAAGAATCTCATCGAGATCTCCGATCGGGAAGGCGTCGTCGGCGGCGTACTGTTCCCGCGCGCCTTCCTGTCCGGCGCGCCGTCCCTCCCATTGTTCGGCCTGGGGGTCGCGCTCGCGGCAGAACAGGATGTACTGGCCTTGTTTGCGCCCGGGAATCAGCACCGCGACCGCATCGGCCTCGGGGAATCCGGTCAGGTAGTGGAAATCGCTGTCTGGTCGAAACGGGAAGTGGACGTCGTTGTTGCGAAGCTGTTCGCGCGCGGTGGGTATGATGGCGATACTGTCCGCTCCCATCATGCGCATCAATTGGCGCCGGCGACGACGGAATTCGCTGGCGGGCAGCGGTCTATTCGTCGGCGGCATCGGTGGCGGGCTCGGCGAGCTCGGCCTTGATCAGTTGCACGGTAACCCGCAAAAACTCGATCAACTGCATCAAGGCTTCCTCGCTTTCTTCGTTGTTCTCCTCGACGGTGGCTTCGTCCATCTGCGTGATTGCATCCATGTCACCGAGCGCTTCGCGGGTCTCGGCCGATTTCAGCCGCTCGCCCGCTTGGCTCAAGCCCAATCCATAGAGGAATCCGCGGCACCAGTGGATGACCGCCGCGGCACGCCGGCGGATCGGTTGTTCATCGTCGGGAAGAAAGAGTTCGTACTCGCCGGTGTCCTCGGCCAGGGCTTGTTCCGTGGCGTCGAATACGCGGCCGAGTTCCTTGATCGTTTCCTTGACCAGTTCGTTGTCCATGTCTTCCTCGCGCACCAGCTCGGCAAGCCAGATTTCACGCGCCTGCCGCGGCGTGGCGCACAGCAGGGCGGAGATGAGTCCGTGCGCCTCGGCAGCATCGATATCGCTGTCGAATATGGCGAGTTGTTTGTCGATGCGGCGGTACGGAACCGTAATCTTCATGTGCTCAATCTATCTGGGTAACTTCTTGAAAAACGAGCGCAAGGATAGCATGCCTGACAATCGCTGGCAGGGTTCGCGGCGATCGATGCTCCGCTGGACCCGTTGGTTTGACCGTCGGCGCGACCCGTTTTATAGTGCGGTGCATGCAAAACGCATCGGAAAACCACGCTGGGTTCACCGCCCAGGATCTGCTCACGCTGGAAAGCCGGGTCGAACAGTTGATCGATCTGTGCGCCCGCCTGCGGCGCGAGAACCGGCAACTGCGAGAGCGCCAGCAGCAACTGCTGGCCGAACGCGCCGCGTTGCGAGAGCAGACCCAGCAGGCGCGGACTCGCGTCGAGGGCATGATCGAGCGCTTGAAATCGCTGGAGGCCGGCTCGTGAACAACGATACCGTGGCGCTGACCGTCCAGATCCTGGATAAGGATTATCGCATCGGCTGCTCCCCCGGGGAGGAGGAGGCGCTGCTTTCCGCGGCGCATCACCTCGACGAGGCGATGCGCTCGATTCGGGGGCGGGGCACTGTCATCGGCGCGGATCGGATCGCGGTGATGGCCGCGCTGAACATTGCCAACGAGCTGCTGCAGGAACGCAATCAACGCGCCGCCGAGGCCGCCTTGTTGCATTCGCATCTGCATCAGCTGGAAGATCGTATCGATCTCGCTCTGCTCGAGGAAGAACGCGAAGAGCCGACAGGCTCACAGGAGTCTGTCGGCTAATATTTTTTCTTGCGCGCCGGATTTGGCGTATAATCCCTATCAGAGTATCTGCTGCGCCATGCGTCAGCGAGTCGGGTATTTTCTTGAGCCTAATCGTTACCCTGGGGGTCAAAGACGGTTACCGGTGTGCATGTCCGCCTCGAGTGGAAAGCCTGAAGTACCGACGCGACTCCCACTTGAACCTTCCGGTTCAAGAACAATGATTTGCAACGGTGGAAGTGGCAGATACTCCTTTTCCTGATTCTTATGCGTTCCGCCGATCTCCCCGTTTCCACTTCCGAACACCGGGAGCGTCTGCGCCGACGGCGCGATGCCCTCTCTTCCCGTTTCGTCACACAGGCCAGCCGGCGGATCTGCCAGCGGATCGCGCGTCTCCCATTGTTGTTGTCGGGCCAGCGTTTCGCGCTCTATCGTGCAATCGGGAACGAAGTAGACCTTTCCATCCTGGAAGCCCGCTTGTCGTCGCGGGGGCTTACCTGCCTGTTGCCGGTATTGCGGCCCAACGGCTTCTCGACCGGATTGTTCTTCCAGCGATACCGGCCGGGCGACCGACTGTGCCGTAACCGCTATGGCATCATCGAGCCCTGTTTCGATCCCGCGCGGTGCGTGGCGCCACGGTTTTTGTCGGTGGTCTTCCTGCCCTTGCTCGGTTTCGGCGCCGAGGGCGGTCGTCTCGGCATGGGTGGGGGATTCTATGATCGTGCCCTGGGTTTCCGTTTCGGTTCCTCCGCGACGCGCCCCGTGCTGGTGGGCGTGGCCTATGATTGCCAGTATGTCGGCGGACTTCAACAGAACCCTTGGGATGTGCCGCTCGATGCGGTGGTGACCGAGTCGGGCGTCGTCGTGTGGGCGTCGTGGCTGGCGTATTGGTTTGACGGATGACCCGCATCGTGGCGATGCGGATCTCCGTCATCTAACAGTCTGTCGGACTGGGCTAAAGGAATCATAGAGACAGCAAGCTGCTCGATGTTCTGCGCTCCGGGGGCAGGCAAGTGTCCTGAGCTGCTGACTG
>JALVEB010000195.1 GCA_027008705.1 Sedimenticola sp.
CAACCTGCGCGAGATGTTCGGCGGTTTGCAAGCCGTCGGCGACGATATCGACCGGCGCGGCTCCATCCATACCGGCTCCTGGCTGATCGATCGCATGATGATCGCCGGCGAGTGAGGCGGGCATCGGTCCATCGCCGCCGGTTCGCGCGGGTGGTCGCGGGGCTGCACGTGCCGGCCCTTTCGTGGTAATTTGGCGCCCTTTCCCGAGTCCCGAGGTTCTCCATGTCGCTTGACGAACAAACCGTAGCCAATATCGCGCATCTGGCGCGGATTGCCATCGATGATGACGAACTCGCCGGCCTTGGCGCCGACCTCTCCCGCATCCTCGAGCTGGTCGCGCAGATGGACGCGGTCGATACCAGCGGGGTCGAACCGATGGCGCACCCCTTGCACATGAGCCAGCGCCTTCGTCCAGACGTGGTTACCGAGGGCAATCAACGCGAGCGTTTTCAAGCAATCGCCCCGGCCGTTAGCGACGGCCTTTATCTGGTGCCGCGGGTGGTCGAATGAGCGCGCTTTCCACGGACATCCATCATGCATGAGAAGAGTATTCGCGAGCTGGCCGCCGGGTTGCGCACTGGCGCATTCTCCAGCGTTGAGCTGACACAACATTTCCTCGACCGCATCGAACGCCTCGATGGCGGACTCAACAGCTACATCACAGTGACCCCGGAGGCGGCGCTGGAAGCCGCGCGCGCCGCCGACCAACGCATCGCCAGCGGCAAAGCCGGCCCGCTCACCGGCATCCCGATCGCGCACAAGGACATCTTCTGCACCGATGGCGTACTCACCAGTTGCGGCTCGCGCATGCTCGAGAACTTCATCGCGCCCTACTCCGCGACCGTGGTCGAGCGTCTTGCCGACGCTGGCGTGGTGATGCTCGGCAAGACCAACATGGATGAGTTCGCGATGGGCTCGTCGAACGAAACCAGCTACTTCGGTCCGGTACGCAACCCCTGGGATACCGACTGCGTGCCGGGCGGCTCGTCGGGAGGTTCCGCCGCGGCGGTCGCGGCGCGGCTCACGGTGGCCGCCACCGGCACCGACACCGGCGGCTCGATCCGCCAGCCGGCGGCGTTTTGTGGCCTGACCGGGCTGAAGCCCACCTACGGGCGTTGTTCACGTTGGGGCATGATCGCCTTCGCTTCCAGCCTCGATCAGGCCGGGCCGATGACGACAAGCGCCGAGGACGCCGCCCTGCTGCTCGGCGCGATGGCCGGTTTCGACGAGCGCGATTCGACCAGCGCCGACGAGCCGGTGCCAGACTACACCGAAACCCTCGAGAATGGCCTGGAGGGTTTGCGCATCGGCCTGCCGAAGGAATACTTCGACGACGGCCTCGAGGCCGGTGTCGCCGCTTCGATCGAGAGCGCCATTGCTGAATACCGCAGCCTCGGCGCCGAGATGATCGAGATCAGCCTGCCGAACACCCATCTGGCGGTGCCATCCTACTATGTGGTCGCGCCCGCCGAGTGCTCGTCCAATCTGTCACGCTTCGATGGCGTGCGCTTCGGTCATCGCTGTGAATCGCCGCGGGATCTCGAAGACCTCTACAAGCGTTCGCGCGGAGAGGGTTTTGGCGCCGAGGTCAAGCGGCGCATCCTGATCGGCGCCTATGCGCTGTCGGCCGGTTATTACGACGCCTTCTATCTGAAGGCGCAGAAATTGCGTCATCTCATCTCCGATGATTTCCGCGCAGCCTTCGAGCAGGTCGACGTGATTCTCGGGCCGACCTCGCCGGGCGTCGCCTTTGGCCTCGGCGAGCGCGCCGACGACCCGATCTCGATGTATTTGTCGGATATCTACACCATCGCCGTCAACATGGCTGGCCTGCCCGGGATGTCGATCCCGGTCGCGCCAAGCGACGGCAAGCCGGTCGGCCTGCAACTGATCGGCAAC
>JALVEB010000196.1 GCA_027008705.1 Sedimenticola sp.
GTTCGAAACCCCGAAGGCACCAGTCGCCCCAGACCCGCTGCTGCCCTACATCCGCGCGCGCGTGACCCAACGGCGCGCCTTCTCGTCCAAGCCCTTATCTTCCAAACAAAAACAAACACTTGAAGCAGCTATTACACCGGGTTTCCAGGTCGTCTGGATCGAACAGCGCGCCAAGAAACGGGAGATGGCCAAACTCCTCTTCCAGAACGCCAAGATCCGGCTGACCATCCCCGAGGCCTACCAGGTACACAAAAAGATCATCGAATGGGATGCCCAGTTCAGCACCGACCGCATCCCTGACCAAGCCGTCGGCCTCGACCCGGTGGCACTGAAGATGATGCGTTGGGCAATGGCCAGCTGGGAGCGCGTGCGTCGGCTCAACCGTTACTTCGCCGGCACCCTGATGCCACGCATACAGCTCGACCTGATCCCGGGGCTGCAATGCGCCGCGCACTTCATCCTCATGGCCGACGCCCCATTGGAAACCATCGACGACTACCTGCGCGGTGGACGCGCGCTACAGCGCTTCTGGCTCACCGCCACCCGGCTCGGCCTGCAATTCCAGCCGGAGATGACGCCGTTGATCTTCTCGCGTTACCACATGGCGTCAACAAAATTTACACATGACGAGTCAGCCCTGCGCTCGGCCGCGATACTGGCCAAGCGCTTGATGAAGCTCAGCGGCCAACCGGATGTCGGGCGCATGGTCTTTATCGGACGCCTGGGAGAAGGTCCCTCACCCGCCGCCAGATCATTGAGGAAGAGCTTTCATAAACTCATTAAAAGCAAGTAGTTATGAAAGACTAATCGAGCGGTTTCCCGGTCATGACCGGCCTCGATCGGCGCCACACGCAGTCAGGGAAACACGACGAGGCCGTAGCAGGTTGCCCAAACTGTATCCAGACATAGGATGTACTGAAGGCTGCTTGCGGCTCTATACGCCCCTAATTATTAGGGATGTGGAGAATGCGCCCTTCGCCGAGGATGAAGCATTTATTGAGAGAAAGGAACGGAAGAAATCCTTTTACACCCCAAGGCCGTCAGCTTGCTTTACACCTGTGGCGGAAAAACACCCAAGCCGTCCAATGGGCTAAACATATCTCGTTGTTTTATATGCAATATCCATCATAGGCATGTAACTTGCTTGAAATTTCAGCACAACCGCACGTTGGCTCGTTAACTAAAATACTTAGCTCAAGGATAAATTATGAATACTCCACGGAATCTTATTTGCTCATTAGGCCTCCTCTGCAGCGGCGCGGCCAGCGCCATGACGGTTACGCCGTTCGGCGTCGATCCGTCGGCAATCGGCAAACCAGAAAGCGCTTTCACGGCCTCGTATATCGACTTCAGCTACCAAGCCACAGTCGATCAACAAGCCGGAGTCGGCGGTAGCGCCCCGTTTCAGGAAGACGGCATCGGCTTTTTCAGCACGTTCCAACACCCGAACCTGGGTAATCCCGTCAGCGGCACAGGTCTGAACAGCAGCTACAAGCTGTACATCCGCTTCAGTGGCGAGGGCACTACCTCCGCCAATCTGTCGGGCGGCATCGATGGCTCATTCACCAGCTTCAGCGCACAGATCTATGCCGATGTGGGCATGGATACGACTTTCTCCCTTCCCGGCGTGGGAGCCGGCGATGGCGACGGTGATCTCACCGTGGCCGGCAATGGAGACGATATCCTCGTTGCGCAGTCGGTCGGCTTGCTTACCAGTCAGTTCCGGGTTTTCCCTGGCTTGGCCAACGGCGACTTCGATGTCGAGATGCGTATGGTTTCGGTCGATGTCGATCCGATCGCTCCCGGAGATCAGGTATTCTTCACTGACCCGTTCAGCTTGGTGGCCACGCTGAAAGTCGACCTGAATGGCGTCAATACCCAGCTCAATGGATTCGCTGCTCCGCCCGCTCCGTTCACCGATGCTTCGATCACTGGCAGCGGCAACCTGAGCGCCGTGCCGATCCCATCCGCGCTCGCCCTGATGAGCATCGGTCTGCTGGGATTGGCCCGTACGCGTTCCTAAGCCACGCTGCCATCACCGGATCGGTCCCGGCCGATTCATCTAGGAGCCCCGCCGCAAGGTGGGGCTTTTGTTTTATACTCGTCGCCCATGAATTTCCGGTTTTTCGAGGCCGTTCCCCGCGCCCGTGGGCCAGGCGCGGAAACGTGTCATAGCCCATTCTATGGCGAGTTTTCGCAACGACGCCCACGGGTGCGAGGGGCGGTCGCAGTGGCCGAAGATTCATGGGCGACGAGTCATAGCTACAAACCCAGCGCTTCCCAACGCTTCTCCAGCCGTTTCAACGACACCGGCACGCGTGCGCGGACTTCCTGAGCGAACAGGGAGATGCGCCATTCCTCGATCAACCAGCGAATCTCTTCCAGACGGGGGTCGCGTTGCCGCCGCGCGACGGCGGCTTCCCAGCGTTCGCGCCAACGCTCGAGGTAGGCGCTCATCTCCCGCAAGCGCTGCTGGTCTCGGGCGGCGGCGTATTCCAACCGTTCCAGGCGCAACGCGATGCCTTTCAGGTAGCGCGGCAGTTCGCGCAGCCGGGACCACGGGGTGTCTTCGATAAAGCCGCGATAGACCAGGGCGTCGAGCTGGGCGCGCATGTCCCGCACCGAATCGAGCCAGTTCAGTTGGCTCTTTCCGGCGAGTTCGCGCCGCACCTGGTGGGCCAGTTTCAGGATTTCAGCGACTCGATCCAGGCTCTCTCCGGTCAGTTCATATAGACGGGGCTTGCCCTCGGCCAGCGCCTGCTCGAAGGCATCCTGGTCACGAATGGCCCCACGCCCGTCGATGAAAGCGCGGTCGACGATCAGGGCGAGCAGTTCATCGACCAGATCGGGAGGCGAAGCCTGGTCACGCGCCGGCGCCTTGGCGTACCACAGGCGCAGCGCTTGCAGGTCTTTGAGTTCCTTGCGCAGACTACGCATGCGTTTGCCGAGGGCGAGTTGAAACAGGCGGCGCAAGCCACGCCGCATCGCGGCCTCGGCATTGGCGGCGGAATCCAGGATCTCGACGCTGACGCTGTCGCCCTGGTCGATCAAGGCCGGGTAGCCGGTGACCTCGATGCCTCCCTGCTTCAACGGCTTGGTCTCGGGCAACGAACCGAAATCCCACCGCTTGTGCCGCTCGGCGCGCCGCGGCGCAACCTGCTCGAAGCGATCCCGCGCGCGCTCTGCCCAATCGGCTTTCAGCGCCACCAGATCACGGCTGGCGGCGAGCACCTTGCCGTTTTCGTCGATCAGCTCGAAACGCATGCGCAGGTGGTCGGGCAATTCGTCGAGCCGCCAGAGATCCTCGCCGATGTGCATCCCGAGTTCGCGTTTCAGCCATTCGGCAACCGCCTGGTGCAATGGCTGTTCACTGGGCTTCAGCACCCGCGCGATGCGCCGCGCGGTGTCCGGTACCGGCACCAGGCGCTTGCGCTGGGATTTTGGCAGCCCCCGCAGCATGGCTTCGATGCGCTCCCCGAGCAGGGCGGGCACCAGCCAGTCGCCACGCGCGTCCGGGATCTGGTTCAGCAGGCCCAGTGGCACCCGCAGGGTGACGCCATCGGCCGGATCACCGGGCTCGAAACGGTAGACCAGCGGCAAGGGGGTGTGGTTGATCTCGATGAGGTCTGGCAATTCGGCGGCATCCTCGTCGGGCGCGCGCTGAAGCAGGTCTTCGAGACGCATGTGCAGTAGTTTGGGCTGTTCCTTGCGGATCGATTTCAACCAGCGCTCGAACGCGGCGCCGGAGTAGATGCCTTCGGGGATGCGTTGCTCGTACCATTGATAGATCCGCTCTTCATCCACCAGCAGGTCATGACGGCGGGCCTTGGCCTCCATCGCGCGAATGTCGGCGATCAGCTCACGGTTATGACGGAAGAATGGCGCGCGGGTTTTGTAATCACCTTCCACGAGGGCGAAACGGATGAAGATCTCGCGCGCCTGTTGCGGGTCGATCGGGCCGAAGTTGATGCGCCGGCGCGCGACCAGGGTAAGGCCAAACAGGCTGACCTTTTCATAGGCTCCGACCTGGGCGCGCCGCGCCTGCCAGTGCGGCTCGGAGTAGCTGCGCGTAACCAGGTGGCCGGCGGCTTGTTCGATCCATTCCGGCTCGATGCGGGCGACGCCGCGCGCCCAGGGTTTGGTGGTCTCGACGATCTCCGCGGCCATCACCCATTTGGGTTGTTTCTGAAACAGGCCGGAACCGGGGAAGATATGGAAGCGGCTGTTGCGCGCGCCCAGGTAGTCGCGCGCCTTGCTCTTCAGGCCGACATGGCTGAGCAGGCCGCTGAGGATGGCTCTGTGAATCTCCTCGTAGCGGCTTTCGCCGTTGTTGTCGCGGTAGCCCATTTGGCGCATCTGGGTACGCAGTTGGCTGTGGATATCCTGCCATTCACGCACCCGCGTCCAGGAGAGAAAGTTGCGCCGGCACCATTTGCGGAAACGGGCGTGCGAGAGCGCCTTGCGCTGGCGCTGGATCTCGTCCCACAGCGCCAGTTGCGAAAGAAAATCCGAGGATTCGTCACGATACTGGGCATGCGCCTCGTCGGCTTGCTGACGCTTGTCGGCCGGGCGCTCGCGCGGGTCTTGCACGCTGAGCATCGCGGCGATCACCAGAACCTCGCGCAGGCAGCCATGGTGGGCCGCCTCCAACAACATGCGGCCGATGCGCGGATCGACCGGCAAGCGCGCGAGGCGCTTGCCGATGTGGGTGACGTGGCGATCCCGGGTCACCGCGCCAATCTCTTCGAGCACGCGGTAGCCGTCCCGGATCAGACGCCGGTCGGGCGGATCGAGAAAGGGGAAATCCTCGATCTCGCCAAAACCGAGCAGCCGCATCTGGAGGATGACCGAGGCCAGGTTGGTGCGCTGAATCTCGGGCTCGATGAACTCGCGCCGCGCGTTGAAGTGCTCCTCGGAGTAGAGACGGATGCAGACCCCGGGGGCTGTGCGGCCACAACGTCCGGCGCGTTGGTTGGCGCTGGCCTGGGGCACGGGCTCGACCGGCAGGCGCTGTATCTTGGCGCGCGCGCTGTAACGGGCGATACGCGCGAGCCCGGTATCGATCACATAGCGGATGCCGGGCACAGTCAATGAGGTCTCGGCAACGTTGGTGGCGAGAACAATGCGCCGCTGGCCGGAGGGATGGAACACCCGCTGCTGCTCGGCGCCACTAAGGCGCGCGTACAGCGGCAGGATCTCGGTCGCGTCCAGGCGGCGCTTGCGCAAGGCTTCGGCCGCCTCGCGAATCTCACGCTCGCCGCTGAGAAACACCAGGATATCGCCACGCCCGATACGGTCGATCTCGTCGACCGCATCGAGGATGCCTTCGATCATCGGATCCTCGGCCTCGCTGTCCTCGTCCAGCGGGCGATAGCGGATCTCGACCGGGTAGCCGCGCCCGGAGACCTCGATCACCGGGGCATCGCCAAAGTGGGCGGCAAAGCGCTGCGGATCGATGGTCGCCGAGGTGACGATCAGTTTCAGCTCCGGGCGGCGTGGCAGCAGCTGCTTCAGATAGCCGAGCAGAAAATCGATGTTCAGCGTGCGTTCATGCGCCTCATCGATGATCAGGGTATCGTACTCATTGAGCCAGCGATCGCCCTGAATCTCGGCCAGCAGCATGCCGTCGGTAAGCAGCTTGACGCGCGTGTGATCGGCGACCTGATCGGCAAATCGCACCTTGTAGCCGACCGCGTCGCCCACTTCGCCGCCGGTTTCCTCGGCGATGCGCGCCGCCAGACTGCGCGCGGCGATGCGCCGTGGCTGGGTATGGCCAATGCGGCCGGCAAGCCCCCGCCCCATGTCGAGACAGATCTGGGGCAGCTGGGTCGATTTACCCGAGCCGGTCTCGCCGCACACCACCAACACCTGGTGACGATCCAGCGCGGCGCGGATCTCATCGACATGCCGGGCCACGGGGAGCGGCTTGTCGAACGTCAGTTTCAACGGCAGCGACGCGCGTTCCGCAACGATCGCCGCCGAACGTTCGGCCAACTCGCGCAACCGGCGCTGACGGACGTGATGCTCCGGCGTACCCGGCTCCAGGCGCGCCAGCGCGCGCCGCAGGTGGCGCAGGCGATGGCGGTCTCGAATCAGGCAGGCATCGAGGTCGTTTGAAAGCTCTGACATGGTTTTCTCAAGTTCCTCCCAAAGCAGCCGTTGCATAGGCCGATATGAGTACCCCACGCGACAACATCCAAACGATCGCCATCACCGGATTCTCCGTGATCGCTCTGCTGATGATCAGCATCGCGGCGATCGCATTGTACGAGATGCAGCGCATCAACGAACGCGCCAGCGACCTCGCGACCCACTCACAACAACGCATCGCGGCGATCAACGCTATGCGTGACGCGGTAAGCCGCCGCGTCGCCAGCCTGCGCCTGATCGCGGCGAACCCCGACCCGTTCGAACGGGACCGCGAGCAGATGCGTTTCATCGCCCAGGGAGGCGCCTTCATCGTTGCGCGGGAATTCTTCGAATCCCTTTCCACCAGCGGCGAAGAACGCGCCGTGCTGGCGCGTTTCAAAAAAGTACTCGGCGGCCTCGCGACCAACAGCATCGATACCGTGCAGGAAATCCTCGGCAGCGGCGATCGCGAGCAGGTCACCGAGGCGCTCGCCCACGCCATCGAGGAACGCCAGCGCCTGCTGGATTCCCTGGATCGGTTGCAAACCAATGAAAACCAGCGCGCCAAGCGCCTGGCCCTGAAAAACCAGCACGACTACCAGGACAGCTACAAACTGTTCCTGTTGATCACCGCGTTCGCCGTCGGCCTCGCCGGGCTGACCACCCATGCCATCGTCCTGCGCGCCGCGGAGCACCAACGCCGGCTGCGCCGTCAGGCATCACACGACGGACTGACCGACCTACTCAATCGCCAGGGTTTCGAAACCGCCGTGGCCCGCGCGCTCGAACGATCCGCCTCGATCCAGGCGGCGATTCTGTATCTCGATCTGGACCAGTTCAAGCTCATCAACGAAACCGCTGGACACCATGCCGGTGACGACCTGCTGCGCGAGCTCGCCACACGCATGAAGAAGGAGATCCGCGCCACCGACATCTTCGCGCGGCTCGGCGGAGACGAATTCGCGGTCTTCCTGAACCACTGCCCGCCCGACCGGGTGCTGAAGATCGCCAACAAACTGCGGCGCGTGGTCAAGCGCTATCAACATGACTGGGACGACCACCTGTTCGAGGTCGGCGTCAGCATCGGCGCCATCGCGATCCACGACAACTCATCCTGCGTCGAACAACTGCTCGCCGCCGCCGACAAGGCCTGCTACATGGCCAAGGAACGGGGCCGCAACCAAGTCTACTTCGTCCACGAGAACGATGCCGCGCTGGAGAAACGCTCCGACGAGATGCAGAGAGTCAACCAGATCAACGACGCCCTCCGCAACAACCGTTTCATCCTCTACCACCAACCGATCGTCGCCACCCGACCGAACAGCGAGGTCTCGATGATCGAGGTCCTGGTACGCATGATCGGACCCGACGGCGAGATCATCCCGCCGGGGCTTTTTCTGCCGGCCGCGGAACGCTTCGACCTGATGACCGACATCGACAAATGGGTGGTGCGCCACAGCCTGACCTGGATGCACCATAACCTGAAGCGCACCGACCCACTCGAGGTTTCCATCAACATCTGCGCCAAATCG
>JALVEB010000197.1 GCA_027008705.1 Sedimenticola sp.
CTCGGTGGGCATGTCACCCTCGATGCCGGCACCGGCTGCGTGCATACCGCGCCGGGGCACGGTCTCGACGATTATCTGGTCGGTCAGCGCTATGATCTGCCGGTCGACAACCCGGTCGGCGGCGACGGTCGCTTCGTCGAGGGCACTCCGCTGTTCGCCGGCGAGCATGTGATGAACGCCAACGACAAAGTGATCGAGGTGCTGAAGGCGCGCGGCGCCTTGCTGCGGGAAGCGCGTCTGACCCATAGCTACCCGCATTGCTGGCGGCACAAGACGCCGATCATCTTCCGTGCCACGCCGCAATGGTTCATCTCGATGGAGCAGAACGGCCTGCGCCGCCGCGCGCTCGATGCGATCGGCGAGGTGCGCTGGATGCCGGAATGGGGGCGCGCGCGCATCGAGGGCATGGTCGAGGGCCGCCCGGACTGGTGCATCTCGCGCCAGCGCACCTGGGGCGTGCCGATCCCGCTGTTCACGCGCAAGCGGGATGGCGCATTGCACCCGCGCACCAGCGAGCTGATCGAGGAGGTCGCGCGGCGCGTCGAGCGCGCCGGCATCCAGGCTTGGTTTTCTCTCGATGCCGCCGATCTGCTCGGCGACGAGGCCGACGACTATGAAAAAGTCGGCGACACGCTGGACGTGTGGTTCGATTCCGGCGTCACCCATTACACCGTGCTGCGTCAGCGCGAAGAGCTCGATTTCCCGGCCGATCTTTACCTGGAAGGCTCGGACCAGCATCGTGGTTGGTTCCAGTCCTCGCTGCTGACCTCGGTCGGCATCAGCGACGCGCCGCCGTACCGCGCGGTGCTGACCCATGGCTTCACGGTCGACGCCCAAGGGCGCAAGATGTCGAAATCGGTCGGTAATGTCGTCGCGCCGCAGGAAATCTTCCAATCGCTCGGCGCCGACATCCTGCGCCTGTGGGTGGCGGGCACCGACTACCGCGGCGAGATGAGCGTCTCCGACGAGATCCTGAAGCGCACCGCCGACGCCTACCGCCGCATCCGCAATACCGCCCGTTACCTGCTCTCGAACCTGCACGGCTTCGATCCGGCCAGCGACCAGGTGGCGCTGGAACAGCTGATCCCGCTCGACCGCTGGGCGATCGCGCGCGCCGCGGCGTTGCAGCAAGAGATCACCGAGGCCTACCGTGATTACCAGTTCCACGTCATCGTGCATCGTCTGCACAATTTTTGCGTCGTCGACATGGGTGGCTTCTATCTCGACGTGATCAAGGATCGCCAGTACACCGCCAAGGCCGACGGTCTGCCGCGGCGCTCGGCGCAGACCGCGCTGTATCATATCGCCGAGGCCTTCTGCCGTTGGCTGGCGCCGATCCTGAGCTTTACCGCCGACGAGATCTGGCAACAGCTGCCGGGCGAACGCGACGAGACCGTGTTCTGGGCCACCTGGTACGAAAATCTGGCCGGGCTCGACCCCGACAGCGCCTTCAACGACGCCTTCTGGGACGCATTGCTCGAGGTGCGCGTCGCGGTCGCCAAACAGATGGAGGCGGCGCGCGCCGAGGGCCGTATCGGCGCCTCGCTGGATGCCGAGGTCGATCTCTACTGCGACGGCGAGCTGTATCAGCGCCTCGCCGCGCTTGGCGACGAGCTGCGCTTCGTGATGATCACCTCCGAGGCGAGTGTGCACCCGTTGGCCGAGGCTCCGGAGGAGGCCGGTGAAAGCGGCATCGAAGGTTTGAAGCTGCGTATCCGCGCCAGCGCGCACCCCAAGTGCGTGCGTTGCTGGCATCACCGCGCGGACGTCGGCGCCAGCGACGAACACCCGGAGCTGTGCGCGCGTTGCGTCGAAAACCTCGGCCCCGGCGAAACGCGGAAGTTCGCCTGATGGCGCGCTGGCTTGCGGTCGCCGCGCTGGTCGTGCTCCTCGACCAGCTCTCGAAATGGTGGATCACGCAGCATCTTCTGGTGTTCGAGGTGCGTCACCTGTTGCCGGTCTTCGATCTGACCCTGATCTACAACGAAGGGGCCGCATTCAGCCTGCTCAGCGAGGCTGGCGGTTGGCAGCGCTGGTTCTTCATCGCGCTGGCGCTGCTCATCCTGGGTGTGCTGTGGGTATGGCTGCGCCGGCTGCGCGCCGGGCCGGTCAGCGAGGCGCTCGGGATAGCGCTGGTGATGGGGGGGGCGCTCGGTAACCTGATCGATCGCATCCGTATCGGACATGTCATCGACTTCCTCGATTTCCACCTCGGAGGCTGGCACTGGCCGGCGTTCAATATCGCGGATGCCGCGATCAGCCTCGGAGTGGTGTTGCTGATCGTCGCCACTGTGCGCAGTGGCGGTCGCCGCGAGAGCTGAGATGATCGACCTGCACAGCCACATACTGCCGGGTGTGGACGATGGCGCGCATCAACTGGAAGACGCCTTGAGGATGCTGCGCGTCGCCGTCGACGATGGTGTGCGGGTCCAGATGCTGACTCCGCATATCCACATCGGCCGTTACCCGAACACCGCCGAGTCGCTGCGCGTGGCGTTCGAGGAATTCCAGCGCGAGGTCACCGCGGCCGGTATCGAGGTCGAGCTGCGTCTCGCCGCCGAGTTGCGCATCGGCCCGGAACTGGTGGGCCTCGCCAAGCAGGATGGTCTGCCGTTTCTCGGCGTCCTCGACGGGCGTCGCGTGATGCTGATGGAGTTTCCGCACAGCAGTATTCCGGCGGGTTCCGAGAACATGGTCGAGTGGCTGTTGCAGCGAGACATCCTGCCGATGATCGCCCACCCCGAGCGCAACCAAGCGTTGCAACGGCGCCCGGCCAAGCTCGAGCCCTTCGTGCGTGCCGGTTGCCTGTTGCAGGTCACCGCCGGCAGCCTGACCGGACACTTCGGTCCGCGCGCGCGCCAGTTGGCCGAGCGACTGCTGGCCGCCGGGCGGGTCGCGGTGCTCGCCACCGACGCCCACAACCTGGCCTATCGGCCACCGGATCTCTCCGCCGGCGTGGCCGCGGCGGCGCGCCTGATCGGCGACGAGGCCGCGCGGCGGATGGTGTGGGACACCCCGCGCGCGCTGCTCGAAACGGCCTGAGGGCTACAGACAAGCGCGATACCGTATCCAATCGAAGGCCGGACCGGGGTCGGTCTTGCGCCCCGGCGCGATATCGCAGTGACCCACGATGCGCTCGCGGCGCAGATCGGGATAGTGACGCAGCAGGGTTCGGGTCACCGTCGCCAGCGCGGCGTACTGCGCCTCCTCGTAGGCCACATCGTCGCAGCCCTCAAGCTCGATCCCGATCGAGAAGTCATTGCAGCGCTCACGTCCCTCATAACAGGAGACCCCGGCATGCCAGGCGCGTCGTTCGAACGGCACGAACTGGGTCACTCGCCCGGTGCGATCGATCAACAGGTGAGCCGAGACGCGCAAGCGGTGGATTTCGGCAAAATACGGGTGTGCGTTCGGATCGAGCTGGTTCAGGAACAAGTCCTCGATCCAGCGACCGCCGAACTCCCCCGGCGGCAAACTGATATTGTGGATCACCAACAGGTCGATGGGGGTGTCGGGCGGACGTTCGTCCTGGTTGGGCGAGGGCGCGGGGCTTGCGTGTTGCAGCCAACCCGCTATGATTGTCGGACAGGGCATGATCGGAAATACCTTCCTTTTGCGGATCGTTTGTCAAGGGGTTTGATTCCCGGCATGCTTTGGGAGTGTGATCGGTGACACGCTCCGGTCACCTGAATTGTGTATTATTGCAAATATACTCGTCGCCGATGAATGTAACGACGCCCACGGGTGCGGTCGCAGTGACCGAAATTCATGGGCGGTGAGTATAATCATGTATGACCTTGAATGCCGCTTGATCATTTGCTGTATGTCTCGTCAATTGGCGGTTGGTCGCAACGAGCAGGATAGAGATGCCTCAGGACGATAAGATAGTCTCATTGAGCGGCGTGCGGAACTCGGCGATGAGTCCGCGCGGAAAAGCCATCATGGCGGATACGCGCAAGGTTGTGGCGGATACCTTGCCGGCATTGATCGAAGGCTTGTTCGAGCAGATGGACGACGCGATGTACCAGCTCGCCGAGAAATCCGGCGGCGACGCGCTCCAGACCTCGTATTTCCAGACCATGAGGGCCTTGCGCAAGGTCAGAGACGCGATTGCAACGCGCTACGTAAGCCAGGTTCTGCAAGGCTTCGACCGCTTCTGGTCGAACGGACCGGCACCGGCCGGTCCCGCGGGAGGCGGCAGTGGTTCCACGGAAGACGGGTTGGAGCTGGTCAACGAAGAACAGCTCGAAGAATCTTTGGCGATCAGCAATATCATTTCAAAGGCGGAGAACAGTTATCACCGCGAGCTGTTCGCCTTGAATCATCGGTTTGGCCACTTGCGTGGGGACGAGGAACTCGCCTCCGTGGACAACCCCGTCGGACCCTCGGCGCTGAGTACCGCCTTTCAGCAGGCGATTTCGGTGCTGGATGCCGAGACCCCGATGAAACTGGTCATCTACAAGCTGTTCGATCGGCATGTCATCGCCTACATCGGGGCGATGTATGATGAGTTGAACGACGTGCTGCGCGATGCCGGCGTACTGCCGAAACTCAACCCCCGCATCAAACGCAACCCGGTGGCCCCGGCGGTCGCCAAGAAACGGGGGGATGCCCCGGCCGATGAGGAAGGTCGCGGTGATGAGGTCGACTCGGCCCAGGTGCGTTTATACAACACCCTGACCGAGCTGTTGGCCGCGCAGCGGTCCTCCTCGCCGGACTTGCCTCCGGGCGTGCCGGTGCGTCATGTCGAGCAGCGCGAGCTGCTGTCCGCGCTGAACGCCGTACAGCAGAGTGTCGCCGACGGAAAGCTGTTGCGTTCACCGGAGGAGGTCAAGGCCCGGCTCGGCGAGCAACTCGGGTTGGATGCGCGGGTTGTCGGAGAGCATTCGCTCGGTCGCGCCGAGGCCGATACGCTCGACGTGATCTCGATGCTGTTCGACTTCCTGGTCGAGGATCGCAATCTGCCCGATGCGATGAAGGTGCTGCTCGGCCGCCTGCAGATCCCGATGTTGAAGGCGGCGATCCTCGATCGCAGTTTCTTCAGCAAGCGTCACCACCCGGCACGGCTGCTGCTGAACGAACTGGCCCAGGCCGCGGTCGGCTGGAACGAGAGCGACGAGCGCGGCCCTGAAAGCCTGTATGGGCGCATCGAAGCGGCGGTAACGCGGATCACCGATGAATTCGATACCGACATCAAGCTGTTTGCGGAAGTGCGCAAGGAGTTTCAATCGTTCTATCAGCGCGAGCAGCGTGGCGCCGAACTGGTCGAGAAGCGGGTATGTCAGGCCAGCGAAGGCAAGGAGCAACTGGCCCAGGCGCGCAAGGTCGTCAACGCCTTGCTGCGGGAGAAACTGATGCGTCGTGACGGCGTGCCGGTGGTGGTGCGCAACATGCTGCGGGATGCCTGGAAGGACGCGATGGTGCTGGCCTACCTGAAGAACGGTCCGGAAAGCGAAAAATGGCACCGGATGGTCGAATTGGTAGACCAATTGCTGTGGAGCGTGGAACCCCGTCATGTGCCGGAAGAACGTAGAAAACTGCTCGATACCATCCCCAGCCTGTTGAAGGGTCTGCGTGAAGGGCTCAACGAGATCTCGTTCGATCAACACAAGATCACCCGCATGTTCAAGTCGCTGCAAGAGTGCCATGTCGCCTGCCTGAAGGCACAGCCGATCGAGGTCTTGCCGACGGAACAGGTGGAGTCCGACTTGGTCGAGGCCGATACCCTGCTGCCGGAAGAAACCATCGAGATCACCGATGAGCATGCCAAGCAGCAAGCGGAGTCGTTGCAAGTGGGCGCCTGGGTGGAATTCACGTCAAAGGATGGAAAGACTCAGCGCCTGAAGCTTTCATGGAAGAGTCGCGTCAGTAATAACTGCCTGTTCGTCAATCGCAAGGGGATCAAGTCGCTGGAGCTGAACCTGCCCGAATTGGCGCAGGCCTTTGCCGAAGACCGTATCAAGGTGCTCGAGGATGCTGGAAAGCTGCTTACCGATCGCGCGATGAATGCGATGGTGAGTTCGTTGAAAAAGAAAAAAGGGACAGATTCCTAGCCCGCATTTCTCACCAGCGTTCGTGGCGAGACGGATCAAATGCGGGCCGGCCCTGCCCACGCGAGCGCTGCCGGCTCTTTGCGGCGCCCCCATGCTTGATCTGACGCATTTCAGAGGTGATCTGAGTAGTTCCCCCTTCATTTGATCTACTCGCTGAGTATACTCGTCGCTCATGAATTTTCGGATTTTCGAGGCCGTTCCCCGCGCTCGTGGGCCAGGCGCGGAAGCGAGTCACAGAAGGGTAAATGATTATTTTTGAACGCGGAGCTGACGCATTTCAGCGGTTAGCTGAGTAATGGCAACGGAGCAAACGATGACGGCCAGAATGACCGACAGCGGTTTGAAGATCGAAGAGATGCACATCGGTGATGGCGCCGAGGCCAAGGCGGGCGATCAGGTTTCCGTGCATTATACCGGCTGGTTGAGTGATGGAACCCAGTTTGACTCCAGTGTTGATCGGGGGCGGCCGTTTTCGTTTCCCCTGGCTGGCGGCCGGGTGATCCGTGGTTGGGACGAAGGCGTGCAAGGCATGAAAGTAGGGGGGCGACGCAAGTTGACGATACCGCCGCAGCTGGCCTATGGCGCCACGGGCGCCGGCGGCGTGATACCGCCGAACGCGACCCTGGTGTTCGAGATCGAACTGCTGGAGATCCTTTGAAACGCGAGCTCCTGATCGACGATGTGGCATTGCTCGAGCAGGTCCGTGGCGCGTTGGCGGAGGATCTGGGGGCGGGCGATCTGACCGCCGCGCTGATCCCCGCCGATGCGGTTTCGGTGGTCGATGTCCGGTGTCGTGAGTCTGCGGTGATCTGTGGGCGCGACTGGTTCGATCGGGTGTTTTCCTGTCTCGACCCTTCGATCCGTATCGATTGGTATGTCGCTGACGGCGAACGGGCCGATGCCGGCCGTTCTGTTGCCGAACTGCGGGGCGCGACGCGCGCGCTGCTGAGCGGAGAACGCACGGCGTTGAATTTTTTGCAGACGCTCAGTGGCACGGCCACCCGCGCACGGCGTTACGCCGATCTCGTGGCCGATCTGCCGGTGCGTCTGCTCGATACGCGCAAGACCGTGCCGGGTCTCCGGTTGGCGCAGAAATACGCCGTGCGTTGCGGCGGCTGCGACAATCACCGGATCGGCCTCTACGACGCCATTCTCATCAAGGAGAATCACATCATGGCGGCCGGTTCGATCGCGGCCGCGGTGGAGACCGCGCGCCGCCTTTCTCCGGGCGTGCCGATCGAGGTCGAGGTCGAAAACCTTGCGGAACTCGAACAGGCCCTGGTGGTCGAAACGCCGAGGATTCTGCTCGACAACTTCACCACGGAGCAGCTGCGCGAAGCCGTGCGGCGCACAGCGGGGAGGGCGAAGCTCGAGGCCTCGGGTGGCATGACGGAATCACGCTTGCGCGAGGTGGCCGAAACCGGTGTCGATTTCATCTCGATCGGCGCGTTGACGAAGGACCTGCGTGCCATCGATCTGTCGATGCGATTTCGAAGCTGAGTCGAATCCAGGGCGATTGCGCCGTCCGCCAGACGAGCGGTTTTCTCATCGGACGCCAGGCGCGGGGTCTTTGCGCCTCGCGCGACGGCTGCTTTCCCGGAGGATCGCTCCGGATCCATTCATAACCAGATCAAGAGGTAATTTCATGCGTTTTGTTCCCATATCTTTGTTCGGGCTGTCCTTGCTGGCGGCTTCGTGGGCGTTCGCGGATGGGCTGGACTCCCCCGAATCGCAGTATGCCTACACCATCGGTCAGCGTATCGGTCAGTTACTGAAAGGTCAGGTGACCGGTGAGCTGGACGCCGATGCCTTTGCCGCCGGCGTCAAGGATTACCTGAACGGCTCGCCGCCGCGGCTGAGCAAGGCGCAGATGAAAAAGGCCTTGCAGGAGGCGCGTGCGCGCGCCGCCGCGTTGCGCGAGAAGAAAGCCGCCGAGGCGTTGGAGAAGGGGAAGCGATTCCGGGAGCAAAACGCCAAGAAGGCGGGCGTCAAAACCTTGGCCGATGGCTTGCAATACGAGGTCCTGAAGGAGGGTGACGGCGAGAGTCCGAAGGCCTCCGACCGTGTCCAGGTACACTATCGGGGCACCTTGATCGATGGAAAGGAGTTCGACAGCTCCTACAAGCGGGGCAAGCCGGCCGAGTTCTCGTTGAAAGGCGTCGTCCCGGGCTTCCGCGAGGCGATCACGCGGATGAAGCCGGGCGCCAAGTGGCGCGTAGTGATGCCGCCGGAGCTGGCCTACGGAAAGCGTGGCGCCGGCGCCGATATCGGTCCGAACGAAACCCTGGTCTTCGAGATCGAATTGCTCAAGGTCTTGAAGTAAGCTCCGCGGTTTGCGCCGGGCGTCGTGCCCGGCGCGTTCAGTCTTCCCTCAGCCAGCCGATCTCGCGGGCAGTGGTGGCGTTGACCACGACCTGCCCCAGGTGTTTGGGCATCTCCGAGCGATCCGGCCCCAGCGCGATCCGTCCGGCCATGATCTCGGCGCGACGCTGTGGATACAACGGCTTGCGCTCCGGCTCGGCATAGCCTTCCGGGTAGATCGGATTGCCCTTTTCGTCGTAGCGGTCCCGGGCGCCCACGGTGTGCATGATTTCGTGCGTGATGACGATGTTGTTCTGCGCGCTCTGACGCTTCGTCGCAAACGCGTTGACGACCCCGAGCAGCCCCTTTTGCAGCCCGAGAGAATGCGCCAGCGCAACCCCCTTGCGGCCCTGTTGGTACAGCACGAAAACCCGTATCCGGCGCGTGTTGGAGCGATTGTCCGGGGTGTATTTCCAGGCCCAGTAACGGATCCGCAGGCTCCATAGCAGGCGGGCGGGGAGGCTGGCGCCGGGATGCGGCGGCAACGGGACATCCAGTACCGGACCCAGGGTAACGCGGAGTGGATCCGGCTCGACCACTCCCCAGCGATGAGCCTCGCGTCGGACGAATCTGGCAATCGGCTGGAAGGTTCGCGTCGAAAGCGAACGGATATAGGCGGCGGTGCGCGGGTCGCCGTCGGCATCGATCGGATAGATCACTACCGGCAGCGGGTCGCTCCAGCTGGTTGTCAACAGGCGCTGGCTGAGGGTGTAATCGATGGCCCAGACCAGCAGCCCGATCAGCAGGCCGATGCGCAGCAGGCGGAACGGGGTGATTTTCATGCTATACCAGACCCAGGTGGGTTGCCTCGTCTTCGTCGAGGATGCGTTGTTGGGCCAGCCGCCAGTGACCGCCTTCGCGGCGCAGCAGCATCTCGACCGCTTGCCCGGTTCGTTCTCCGTCGTGCGTCTCGATCGCTTCGATTACGCTGAACAGGATATCCCGATCGGTGGCGGTGCGGATGCGGGGCTCGCTGTAGTGGATCGCGCGGACCAGGCGTTGCGGAAACTCGTGGGCGCATTGCCGCCGCCAATCGTCGTATTCCAGTACTTCGAAACCCGGGATGCCGAACAGTTGCAGGTCCGGCGAGATCAGGGCCATGTGGGCTTCGAGATCCCCCGCGACCGCGGTGGAGGCCAGTCGTTGCAGCCAGTGCGTGACGGTTTCGCTAGCGGAGTGGGACATGGCGCATTCCTGAGTTACGGGAAGTCTGCAAGCTATGCGGCAAGCGTGGCGCTGTCAAGACGGAAAACGCCCGGCTCTCCCGTTTATGCACAAAGGCCGGGAAGCCCGTCAGGATCGTTTGTAAACGCTCCGTAATTTATCGTCAAATCGCTTATCGTTATGCCAATAGATTGATTTCAAGCTGAAAAGCTTGCTGTCAGGTTGTTTTCCCGAGACACGGGAGGTGGGTGGATTCCGGGTTATTCTGTTGTTATCCAGGCGTTTATCCACCAAGTTATCCACAGTTTGTCACGGGAGGCGGGAAAAGCGCTTCCGGCCTGCCCGTTTGGCCGACTCTCCGTTGGCGTTTTGCGTATTGCCCATTTCAAGTCATTGATCAGAGCGAGTTCTGGGCAGTCTGGCAGACGCTCGTCGAGGCATTCGGGTCGAATCAGTAAACCCTGATATAATGGCCGGCTTTGCTTCTTGGTAAACCGGATCCGCTCATGATAGGAAACTTTCGCAATATCGCCATCATCGCTCACGTCGATCACGGCAAAACCACATTGGTCGATCAGCTGCTGCAACAGTCGGGCACGCTTGGCGAACGTTTCGGCGAGGTCGAGCGGGTGATGGATTCGAACGATCTGGAGAAGGAGCGCGGCATCACCATCCTGTCCAAGAACACCGCGATCCGCTGGAACGATTTCCGCATCAACATCGTCGACACCCCGGGACATGCCGATTTCGGCGGCGAGGTCGAGCGCGTGCTGTCGATGGTCGATTCCTGCCTGCTGCTGGTCGATGCCGTCGAGGGGCCGATGCCGCAGACCCGCTTCGTGACCCAGAAAGCCTTCACCCACGGTCTGAAGCCGATCGTCGTGATCAACAAGATCGACCGCGAGGGGGCGCGACCGGACTGGGTCATCGAGCAGACCTTCGACCTCTTCGACCGCCTCGGCGCCAGCGATGAACAGCTCGATTTTCCGGTGATCTACGCCTCGGCATTGAACGGCTATGCGAGCCTCGACGAGAACGCCCGCTCGGGCGACATGACCCCGCTGTTCGAGGCCATTGTCGAACACTGTCCGGCGCCCAATGTCGATCCGGACGGCCCGTTCCAGATGCAGATCACCGCGCTGGATTACAACAGCTATGTCGGCGCCATCGGCATCGGCCGGATCACCCGGGGCAGGGTACGGGTCAACATGCCGGTGGTCGTCGAGAAGCGCGACGGCGAGACCTACCGGGCGAAGATCGGCAAGGTGATGACCTTTCTCGGCTTGAACCGGGTCGACGCCGAAGAGGCCAGCGCCGGCAACATCGTCGCGATCACCGGGCTGGAGGCGCCGAACGTTTCCGACACCCTGTGCGATCCCGAGCATGTAGAGCCGCTGCCGCCGCTGTCGGTCGACGAGCCGACGGTGAACATGACCTTTCAGGTGAATACCTCGCCCTTCGCCGGCAAGGAAGGCAAGTACCTGACCTCGCGCAACCTCAAGGAGCGCCTGGAACGCGAGCTGATCCACAACGTCGCGCTGCGTGTCGAGCAGGGCAGCGACGCTGACCGCTTCCGCGTGTCCGGGCGCGGCGAGCTGCACCTGTCGATTCTGCTCGAGAACATGCGTCGAGAGGGCTACGAGCTGGCGGTTTCCCGCCCCGAGGTGATCTTCAAGGAGGTCGACGGCGTGGTTTGCGAACCCTACGAGCAGCTCACCGTCGATATCGAGGAGGCTCATCAGGGTGGCATGATGGAAGCCCTGGGTGAGCGCAAGGGCGAGCTGCGCGACATGGTGCCGGATGGCAAGGGACGCGTGCGCCTCGACTACCTCATCCCGTCACGCGGCCTGATCGGCTTCCAGACCGAGTTCATGACCCTGACCTCCGGCACCGGGTTGATCTACCACGTCTTCGATCACTACGGTCCAGTGGTCGGCGGCGATTTCGCGAATCGCAACAACGGCGTGTTGATCTCGAACTCGACCGGCAAGGCGCTCGGCTATGCGCTGTTCAACCTGCAAGAGCGCGGTCGCCTGATGATCGGCCATGGCGAGGAGGTTTACGAGGGTCAGGTCATCGGCATCCATTCGCGCGCCAACGACCTCACCGTCAACCCGTTGAAGGCCAAGCAGCTTACCAACATCCGCGCCGCCGGCAGCGACGAGAACATCCTGCTCACGCCCCCGGTCGATTTTACCCTGGAGCAGGCGCTGGAGTTCATCAACGACGACGAACTGGTCGAGATCACCCCGGCCGCGATCCGGATCCGCAAGAAGCACTTGAAGGAGCATGAGCGCAAGCGGGCGAGCCGGGCTTCGAGCGCCGATTGAGTTCTCTCCCATAGTAAGATACCCGTCGCCCATGAATTTTCGGCCCCTGCGACCGCCCCTCGCGCCCACGGGCGAGAGGGGCGGCCTTGAAAATCCGAAAACTCATGGGCGACGAGCATAAGCGTGGAGAGCTCACGTTTCTCACGGGGCGCGGTGGTCAGCCGCCATGGCTTGGGCTATAAAGAATTCGCTGTTTCTTCCGCTATCTCGAAAACCCACGGCCTGCCGGCGCGCCCGGTGGGTTTCATGTCGGGGGAGAAAGTCGATGCAACGAATCGTCGGGCTGGTTTGCGTTCTCTGGCTGCCGGTTTCGGCCCTGGCGGGAACTCGCTGTCTGATGGTTTCATCCTATCATCCGGAATACCCTTGGTCCCATGGCGAAGAGGCCGGCGTGCGCGCCACCCTGGGCGACGCCTGCGACCTGCGTGTCTTCTATATGGATACCAAGCGCCATCGTGATGAGCGTTCGAAGAAACGCGCGGCGGTGCGCGCGCGTCGGCTTATCGAAACCTGGAAGCCGGACGTTCTGATCGCCGCCGACGACAATGCCGTCAAATACCTGGTCGCTCCGTACTATAAGGACGGTCCGTTGCCGGTCGTGTTCTGCGGCGTCAACTGGTCGGCGGCTCCGTATGGTCTGCCGACATCGCATGTCACCGGGATGGTGGAAATCGCGCCGGTCGCGGCCTTGCTGAAGGCCGCGGCCACAATCAGCGGAGGCAGGCGCGCGCTCTACCTGGGCGCGGATACCCTGAGCGAACGTAAGAACCTGCGCTGGTCGCGTCGCGTCGCCGGGAGGATGAATATCGAGCTGGAGAGTCATCTGGTTGCAACGCGGGAAGCCTGGCTGTCTGCGTTTGCGGCGGCGCAGGATCAAGGCTACGATTTCCTCGTGATCGGAAGTCGTGCCGGCATCGATGGTTGGGACGAGCGATTGGTGGCCCGGGCCGTCCGCCGGCTGGGGCGGGTTTTGAGCGTGACGGTGCATGAATGGATGATGCCTGTCGCGATGCTCGGCATGACCAAGATTCCAGAGGAGCAGGGCGAATGGGCCGCTGAAGTCGCGTTGGAGATACTGAATGGCCATTCACCGTCGGAATACCCGGTTTTGAGTAACCGGCAATGGGATCTGTGGCAAAACCCACGCCTGCTGTCCGCCGCGGGTATCCGCTTGCCGGCGTCGCTGGAGAACAAAGCGAAACGGGTTCATCGTGTCGACTAGCCCGGATTTCTCACCAGCGTTTGTTGCGAGACGGATCCAGGGTGCGTCCTGGGTGGCTTTCGCGGCCGGGGAGCGCGCAGGCACAGGCGACACGATGTCGAGCACTCCGACCGAGCGAAAGCCAGCCAGGGCGTGCCATTGGGTCGTCGCAGTAGAAGGATGGTGAGAAATGCGGGCTAGACGGGCGGTCGTTTCTTCCTTTCTGAAACGCTATCGCGAGGCGTTGTCGCTCGGCTTGTTGCTGGCGATCCCGGTGCTCGCCGTGGCGCTGGCGCGTTCCGTGTACCATGTCGAGAGCGACGCTCGTTATCGACACCGGACGACCGAGATCGCGCGCGGCCTGATGCGCAATATCGATCATGTCGAGGGTTTGCTGACGGCTTCGTCGGCGGTTCATCAGGCCCTCGATGCCATGGATGCCGCCCAGTTCGCCGGGTTCGCCCACGAGCTGCTGAGCGCCTATCCACGAATCAGCAGCCTCGCCTACCTGCCGGTGGTGCGCAGCGAGGACCGCGCGCGGTTCGAGCGACAGGTTTCGTCGACGCGGATGCGGCCATTCCACATCCGTGAGCGCGCCGACGGGGGCGACACCCGGCGCGCGGAACCTCGGGAACGCTATGCGCCGGTGCTGCACATCGAACCCTTGACGCCGGTGAACGCCCGCCTGCTCGGTCGTGACCTGTTGGCCGAGGAGCCCTTGGCCGGCGTGATCGGCGAGGCGATCGATTCCGGCCGGGTACGCTCGCTGATCCAGCGGCGCGCGTTGCTCATGCTGAAAGCCGTGTACTATGGATACTATCCGCCCCGGGACGCGGCTGAGCGTCATGCCCAGGCGCAAGGCGTCTATCTGGCGCGCATGCCCCTGGGCGACATCCTCGCAGGTCTGCTCCGCGTTGGGGAGCGCGTGGAACTGGCGCCGCTGGCGGCGGGCCCGCGTCGCGCCGCGATCGTCGAGGAGCTTGCCCCGGTTGCCGCGGAGACAGCCTCCGGCGCGACCCGGCTCGTCGAGTTGCCAATGCGCTTGCCGGATGGCGAATACCGGCTGCGCGCGGCTTTTCGCGTCACGCAGCCTTGGTACCTTATGCGCGAGGCCGGGATGATCCTCGCGGGAGGCGCGGTGCTGACCCTGCTTTCGGCCTGGCTGTGGTGGCTGCGACGGCGCGCCGACCAGGGGCTGCGCCGCGCCGCCGGCCAGCTTCATGCCGAGAAGGAGCGCGCCGAGGTGGCGCTGTATTCGATCGGCGAAGCCGTCGTGACCACCGACGAGCGGGGACGGGTCGATCGCCTCAATGCGGCGGCTGAACGCCTCACCGGCTGGAGCGCGGAGCAGGCCATCGGGCGGGATATTCGCGAGATCGTCCCATTGGTGCGGGAGAAGGACGACCAGCCGTTGTCCTCGCCCTTTCAACGGGTCTACGGCGGTGGCGAATCGCTGTCTCCATGCGAGCTCATGTTGCTGCGCGCCGACGGAGGGCGCGTCGCGATCACCGAGACCGCGGCGCCGATCCTCGATGCGCGTGGACATGTCACGGGAGCCGTCGTGGTGATGCGCGACATGAGCCGCGAGCGTGAGCTGATCCGTCGCGCGACCCACCAGGCCCGCCATGATGCGCTGACCGGGCTCCACAACCGCTACGCCTTCGAAGGCGACATCCGTCGGGCCATCGACGCCGCGGCTGAAGGCGAGGGCAGGCATGTGGTGTGCTTCATCGACCTCGATCGCTTCAAGAAGATCAACGACAGCTGCGGACATGCGGCGGGGGACCAATTGCTGCGCCAAGTGGCTCAGTTGTTGAAATCCGGCATTCGCAAGGAGGATGTGCTGGCGCGGATCGGCGGTGATGAGTTCGGGATTCTGCTGCGGCACTGCGATCTCGACCAGGCGCGCGCAACGGCCGAAAATCTGCGCCGCAAGCTGGCCGATTTTCGCTTGATCTGGGATGGAGAGCATTTCTCGGTGGGCCTGAGTATCGGCCTCGCCTTGATTGCCGATGGCCGTCTCGGCGCCGGCGAGATTCTGAAAGCCGCCGATGCCGCCTGCTACATGGCGAAAGAGCGGGGACGAAACCAGGTTTGCGTCTATCGGTTGGACGACGAGAAGCTGCGTCGGCGGTCGCTCGACCTGCGTTTGGCGAATCAGCTGCAAGATGCCCTGGATGAGGATCGGCTCGAACTGTTTCGTCAGCCGATCTTCGATCTGCGTGGCGATTTGAAGACGCCCGAGGGCTACGAATTTCTGCTGCGCATCCGTCTTGCCGATGACGGTTTATGCGGCCCGTCGAAATTCCTCAATATCGCCGAGCGATTCGACCTGCTGACCCTGCTCGACCGCGCCGTGGTCGCCAAGGCCTTCCGGCTGATTCAGCGTTATCGGGCGGCCCCGGGGGCGCGACGGACACGCTTCCACATCAATCTGTCGGGTCAGTCCATCGGCCGGGCCGAGGTGCTCGAATTCATCCAGCGCGAGGCCTCGCGGCGAAGCATTCCGCCCGCTTCGGTGTGTTTCGAGATCCATGAGAGCAGCGTGATCGAGAACATGGATACCGCGATCGCGGCGATGGCGCGGCTGCGTGACGCGGGCTTCCGCTTTGCCCTGGACGACTTCGGCACCGGCTTGAGTTCGATGGCCTATCTGAAGAAACTGCCTGTCGACATGCTGAAGATCGACGGCGAGTTCGTGCGTTCGATTCTGTCGGATCCGGTGGATCAGGCCCTGGTGCGGACCATCAATGAAATCAGCCATATGCTCGGAATGCGCACCATGATCGAACGGGTCGAGGATCGCGCCACGCTGGAGCTGCTGCGCAAGATCGGCATCGATGCGGTGCAGGGATACTACACCGGCGGGCCCGAAGCCATGGTGGTGGAAAACGCAAGCGGCGGTCTCAGCCTGGTGCGGTTGCGCGGCGCATAGCGTCGGCGAGCGCGATGGCCGCGCGCAGGCTGCCGTCGCTGGCGCGCCCGCCGCCGGCCAGCGCCAAGGCGGTGCCGTGATCGACCGAGGTGCGGATGATCGGCAAGCCGAGGGTGACATTGACCGCTTCGCCGAAACTGGCATGTTTCAGCACCGGCAGGCCCTGGTCGTGATACATCGCCAATACCGCGTCGGCCTCTGCCAGCCGGTCGCGGTTGAACAGGGTATCCGCGGGCAGCGGGCCGACCAGGTCCATTCCGCCTGCGCGCAGCCTGGCGAGCACCGGTTCGATGATCTCGATCTCCTCGCGGCCGAGATGCCCCTCCTCGCCGGCATGGGGATTCAGGCCGCATACCAGGATGCGTGGCGAGGCGATGCCGAAGCGTCTCGCCAGATCGCGGTGCAGTGTGGTGACGACGCGTTCCAGCAAGCGCGCATCGATGGCCTCGGCGACCGCCTTCAGCGGGAGGTGGGTGGTGGCCAGCGCGACCCGCAGCGTCGGGCTGGCGAGCATCATCACCGGGTGCCCGCCGGTCCGCGCGGCGAGGTACTCGGTATGGCCGGTGAATGGGATGCCGGCCTCGTTGATGATGCCCTTATGGACCGGCGCGGTGACCATGGCGTCGAACAGGCCCCGCCGACAGCCCTCCACCGCGCGATCGAGCAGACGCAGCACATGGCGCGCATTGGCCGCGTCCAGCCGGCCGGGTCGTGACGGCGCGTCCAGCGGCTCGCGCAGCACGCTGAGCGCCGCGGGCCGGGCCGGATCGAACGCCGGCGCGGCGAATTCCATCCCGAGCGCGGCGGCGCGCGCCGCGAGCAGCCCTGGATCGCCGATGAGCACCAGCGGGGGCAGGTCATCGTAGCCGGCAAGGCGCGCGCACAGCTCCGGCCCGATGCCGGCGGGTTCGCCGACGGTGACCGCGATCGGTTTCATCATTGGGGCAGACGGATATCCACATAGGCCTCGTCGCGCAGCCGGCGTGACAACAGCTCGGCCTGTTGGTCGGCCTTGCGCTTGCGGATCTGTTCGCGCGCCCGTTGGCGCAGGCGTTCGTCGCTGTCGTCATGCTTGCGGCGCCCGAGTACCTGAACGATGTGCCAGCCGAAATCGGTACGGAACGGCTGGCTTACCTCGCCGACGGCGAGCTTGTTCATGGCTTCGGCGAAGGCCGGCACCACGTCCTCGTCGCTGATCCATTTCAGATCGCCGCCGTTCAGCGCCGAGCCCTTGTCATCGGAGTGGGCGCGCGCCAGGGTGGTGAAATCCTCGCCGTTTTCGATGCGATCGCGCAGTTGTTCCAGGCGCCGGCGCGCCTCTTTGCTGGAGGTCCGCTCATCGACGCGGATCAGGATGTGACGCGCGTGGGTTTGTTCGATCATGTGCTGGTTGTCGCCCTTGATATCCTCTACCTGGAAGATATGGAACCCTCCGGCACCGCGCACCGGCTCGCTGATGCCGCCCTTCGGCAGGTCGGCGATGGCGTCGGCCGCGACATCCGGCAAGGCTCCGGACTCGATCCAGCCCAGATCGCCGCCGTTCAGGGCCTGGCGACCGTCCGACTCGGTGACCGCCAATTCGCCGAAATCGGCGCCGTTGCGCAGTCGTTCCACCAAGTCTTGCGCCTTCTTCCGCGCCGCCGCGATCTGGTCGGCGCTGGCGCCCTCCGGCGTGGCGATCAGGATATGGCGCAAATGATAGGCCGAGGGACCGGCGAGATCGGCCTTGTGTCGCGCCAGCCAGGCTTGAATCTCGCGTTCGCTGACCTTGATCTTGTTGACGACCGCGCGTTGTTTGAAGCGTTGCAGCAGGATCTGACGGCGCAGGTTCTTGCGATAGTCGTCGAAATTCACGCCCGCCTGTTCCAGCGCGTCGCGGAAGGCTCCGACGCTGAGGCCGTTGCGCTTGGCGATATTGCTGATCGCCTGCGCCAGCATCTCGTTGCTGACCTCGATGCCGGCGCGATGGGCGGCTTCCTCCTGCAACTTCTCGACGATCAGGCGTTCGAGCACCTGGCGCTCGAGCGGTTCGCGCGGGGGCGGGCGCTGCCCCTTGGCGCGCAGGCCGGCGAGGATCTGATCGGTGCGCCGGTCCAGCTCGCTGCGCATGATGGTATCGTCATTGACCACCGCGACGATCTCGTCGAGCGGTCGTTCCTCGGCAAGCGCGGCGTGCGTCGCGAGCAGCAGGATGGCGAGAAGCGGGATCAGCAGTCTATTCATAAGTGGTTCGATAGCCTTGGATATTGCGTTGCAGGTAGTTGTCGATGTCATTGCCGAGTCGGCCGAGTCCGCGCAGCTCGAGCTGCATCAGAAACGTCAGATTGGACTCGGCGGACGGGTCGCTGAGGTAGTTGCGCACCACCATGCGCAGCGACCAGCAGCAGTTGCCATACTCGAAGCCGGCGACCGATTCCATCGTCTTCTCGAACAGCATCGAGTAGTCCAGCCGTCCGATCAGGCGCAGTCGCGGGTTTAGCGGCCAGACCATTGAGACCGCGGTGTTCTCCGAAATATCCCGCGTGAAGTGGTAGGCGAGGTCGGCCAGGCGGCCGCTTTCGTCATGGTAGCCGATACGCAGCGCGCTCTTCTCGGTGCGACCGTCGCCGAGCGATGGATTCCATTGGATGGTGCCGGCGAGATCCCAGTTCGGCGTCAGCGCGGCGCGCCCCTCGGCGACCAGCGACGAGGTCGCCTCGGTGGCGGTCGGCTGGCCGGGCAGCTGTACCTCGCGATCGGAGAAATAATAGATCTGGCCGATGCTGCCGCGCGCCAGCTCGCGACCGCTGGCGGTGTCGATCACGCGACTGGTGAGCGCGGCGGTCAACTGGTTGGCGTCACCCACCCGGTCCGCGCCGCTGAAGCGATCCTCGTAGAACAGGCTGACGAAGCTGAAATCGATATCGTCGGTATCGAACACCGGCAGCTCGCGTTGGTCGACGCGCGTGCGGTAAAGGTAGAACAGGCGCGGTTCCAGCGTCTGGGTGACGGCGTGGCCGAACCAGCGGCTCTTGCGCTCCAGAAACAGCCCGCTGTCCAGGCTGGCGCTGGCGCTGGTGCGGCTCGGCGTGTCGGGGCGGCCGGGGGCGTTGTTGTCCAGTGAATAGGCGGTATAACGCGCGCCCAGCTTCGGCGTGACGAAGCCCCAGCTGTTGCGCAGCGGCAGGCTGATCGCCGGGTGCAGGTCGACGCGGCTGCCACGCACGCTGTCGGTGCGCGAGAAATAGACATACTCGGCATCGAGCTGCACGGTGCTGCCGAGCCATTGGTTCGGGCGGCGCAGTTGAAACAGCAACTGCGGCAGGCGCGCATAGGGCCGCTGGTCGGGAGGGATCGCCAGGTCCAGGGTTTGGAAGTCTTGCACGCGGCCGAGCAGCCGCCAGCCGTCGCCCTGGTAGTTCAGCGTCGCGATGCGTTGCAGATGGCGCGTGCTCGCGATCGCCAGGCGGTTGCTCAAATCGTCGAGATAGTCGGCGTCCGAGGCCCAGTCGAACCCGATATCGCCGGTCAGGCGTGGGCTCAACGACAGGCGATGGCGCCACGAAAGCGCGCCGCGGTTGCTGTTGTCGCCGTCATACAGACGATCGTTCGGCAGGTATTCCGCGTTCAACGTGCCCCGTTGGCGGCGGCTCAGGTAACGGAACTCGGCGGCCAGCAACAGTCCGCGCTTCGAGACCAGGCGAGGGGTCAGCGTCAGGTCGTAGTCCGGCGCCAGATTGAAATAATAGGGCACCTGAATATCCACCCCGTTCTTGCTCGAATAGCCGGCGCGCGGCAGCAAGAAACCACTCTTGCGCCGGTCATCGATCGGGAAGCTGGCCCACGGCAGATAGAGAATCGGCACCCCCTTGAAGCGCAGCCGGGCGTTTTTCGCCTCGCCGACGCCCTTGTGTTGGTCGATGGCGAGCTCGTCGGCGCTCAATACCCAGTCATGGCGGCCGGGTGGACAGGTTGTGTAGGTGGGTCGATCATAGGTGGAATGCTCGCGGTCGAGGATGCGCGCGACGCGCGCCGTGCCGCGCGCGTGCGCCGCCGGCAACTGGTAGCCGACCTCGTCGAGCACCCCGCGATTCTCCGCCAGATGCAGCTCTGCGCGCGCCGCGTGGATTGTGCGCCGCGGCGTGCGAAACTCCACTCCGCCACGGGCCCGCAGGAGCTGTCGTTTGCTGTCGTAGTGGAGGAAATCGCCTTTCACCTGTTGGCTCGCGCGCCGCGCGACGACATTTCCATGCAGCTCGACCACGCCTTTGCCGACCTGGTAGTCCGCGTTGTCGGCCTCGATCGTCAGTGGCGCATTGGCGGGAACTTGCATGGAGGGCGGCGTCTTGCGCGTCGCTCGGGCATGTCGCCCCGGCAGCACGCAGGCGGCGGGCGACGCGACCGCTGCAAGCGCTTGCGCCCGGGGGGCTGGCGCGGGTTGCGCGGCGGGGGCGCCGCTGGACGTGGGCGGGTGATCCGTCGCGGCGTCCGCTTCCCCCCGCTGGGCGCAAACCCAGTTCCCGTCCGCGCCGGCGACGCATTGCCAGCCCGTATCGCCGGCCCATCCTCCGGGAGAGACGACGGCAAGACAGATCAGCAGGGAAACGGCGGCGCGATGCATCGGGGCTCCAAACGAGGTCCGTGAAGTGGGCTGGGCGCCTAGTTTACCGTATTCGCCGGCGGGATTCCGGGCGTGCGGAAGGCATGGGCCGCGGGGTGGGCGGCCATCGGTTGCTCATCGGCGCGGGCGCGATCGGGAAATCCCCCCGCTTGTGCGACAATAGTCTGTCTTGGTGTCCAGGGTAGGTTCGGTCTTGTCGAGAAAGACATCTCTGTTGATTACGCTGCTGGTGTCGCTCGCGGTGATTGCGGTGGTCGCGTGGTTGGTGAAAACCCGCCCGAAACCGAGTGGCGAGCGTCGCCCCATGCCGCCGCCCGTGGTCGAGCTGACCCCGCTTGCGCGCGCGACCTTACAGCCGGTGGATCGCGTTTCCGGTTTGCTGCAGCCGGCGCGGCGGGCGCGACTGCATTTCCAGCTCAGCGGCGAGTTGGTCGAGCGGCGGGTGGATGCGGGCGTGGCGGTGGCGGCCGGCGATCTGTTGGCGCGCCTGGACGATGCCGACGAGGCCGCCGACGCGCATAACGCGGAGGTTGCGGTGGCCGAGGAACGCGCGGCGGTGGCGCGCGATCGGCGGCTGTTGAAGCTGGCGCGCGAGCAGGTGGCGTTGGCCGAGCACGAGGTCGCGCGTCAACGTAGCCTGGGTAAGCAGTCATTGGCTTCGCGCGCCGGCCTGGACAGCGCGCGCACCGCGTCGTTGCGCCAGCGCACCGAGGTGGCGCGTCTGGAGTACGCGGTGTCGACCGCCGAGCAGCGCCTGGCGCGCAAGCGCATCGCCTTGGAGAAGGCGATGCGCCGGCTGGCGCGCACCCGCTTGCGTGCGCCCTGGGCCGGCGAGGTGGCGCGGGTCGCCGTGGAGGTCGGGGATTACCTGACGCCGGCGACGCTGGCGGTGGAATTGATCGATGTCGCCGAATTGGAGCTGCGGGTGCATGTGGGTGTCGACAGCATCGCCGCGTTGGCGCCGGGGCGGGAGGTGGAGGTGCGGATCGGCGATCGACGCCGCGTCGGGCGCATCCGCTCGTTGGCGCGCGTGCCGGAGGCCGACAGTGGAACCTATCCGGTGCGTATCCGCCTGGCCGGCGATGGCTTGGTGGCCGGGCAACTGGGGCGGGTGGCGCTGCCGCTGCGCGCGCGCGTCGATGTGCTGGTGGCGCCGGCCAGCGCGATTCTGCGCGACGAAGGCAAGACCTGGTTGTTCGTCTTCCACGATGACGGCGGCGGGCGCGGTCATCTGGAGCGCCGCGCGGTGCGTCTCGGCGTGCGCGTGGGCGATCTGGTCGAGCTGCTTTCCGGGGCGAAGCCGGGCGAGCGGGTCGTCGCGCGCGACGTGGCTTTTCTCTCCGATGCCCAACCGGCCGAGGCGCGGGGCGCGCAATGATCGATTTCTCGATACGCAATCCGCTGATCGTCAATCTGTTTCTGGCGCTGGTGGCGCTTGCCGGCATCCAGGCCTGGAATGGCATGCCGCAGGAGATGTTCCCGACCGTCGAGCAGGACAAGGTGCGGGTGACGACGATCTTCGAGGGAGCGTCGCCGGAGGAGGTCGAGCGGCAGGTGACGCTGCCGATCGAAGAGGCGCTCGACGGCCTGCCGGACATCGATGTGATGACCTCGACCAGCACCGAGGGGCGTTCAGCGGTTCTGGTCAGCCTGCGCAGCGGTGCCGATGTCGACGATTTCATCCGCGCCGCGCAGAATGCGCTCGATCAGATCACCGACCTGCCGGAAGAGGCCGAGGAGCCCCAGTTGGTGCGTCTGACGACCCGTTTCCCGGTGATCTCGGTGAGCCTCTACGGCGATGTCGCGCGCGCCTATCTCTACGATCGCGCCGAGCAGGTGCGGCGTGAGCTGGCGCAGTTGCCGGGGGTGGCCTCGGTCGGCGTCGCCGGGCGGCGTGACTGGGAGCTGTGGGTGACGGTCGATCCACAGCGGCTGGCGGCGCGCGGGGTCTCGCTCGGCCAGCTGCGGCGAGCGCTGAGCGAAAACCTGCGCGACCTGCCCGGCGGTTCATTGAAGTCGAGCGCCGGCGACATCCGTCTGCGCGGGCTGGGCGTGCCGCCGCGGGCCGATGCGATCGAGGCGATCGCGGTGCGCGCCGACGCCGATGGCGGGGTGTTGCGTCTGGGCGACATCGCGCGTGTCGGCGTGCGCTTCGAGGAGGCGCGCACGCTCGGGCGCTTCAACGGGAGACCCTCGGTCAACCTGACCATCAACAAGACCGCGGCGGCCTCCACGATCACGGTCGCCGCCGAGGCGCGCGCCTATGTCGATGCCTTGCGCGCGCAACTGCCGCCGGGGCTGCGCGCCGGCTTGTTCAGCGATCTCTCGGTGTATGTCAAGCACCGCCTCGAAACCGTCAAGTCCTCGGGTCTGGTCGGTCTGGCGCTGGTGCTGCTGTCGCTGTATCTGTTGCTGAATTTCCGTGTCGCGGCGATCACCGCGATGGGCATACCGGTATCCTTTCTGGTGGCGGTGATCTTCATCCAGCTCACCGGCTACAGCATCAACATGGTCTCGCTGTTCGCCTTCCTGATCGCGCTCGGCCTGATCGTGGACGATGCGATCATCGTCACCGAGAACATCTACCGCCATGTCGAGGAGGGCATGGCGCCGCGCCACGCCGCGAGCATCGGCGCGAAAGAGGTGTTCTGGCCGGTGGTGGCGTCGACCGCGACGACGATCGCGGCGTTCATGCCGATGTTCGCGATCGGCGGCACCATGGGCGCCTTCATCTCGGTGATCCCGGCGGTGGTCAGTGCCTCGTTGCTGGGCTCGCTGTTCGAGGCCTTCGGGGTGTTGCCGTCGCATGCCGCCGAGTGGCTGCATCCGGGCGGGCGCACCCACAGCGAGCGCCGTTGGCGCGGCCTGCTCGATGCCTATGCCGGCTTTTTGCGTCGCTCGCTGCGCCATCGCTACCTGTTGGCGGTGCTCTCGGTCGGCGTGCTTGTCATCACCCTGACCTGGGCCGCGACACGCATCCCGTTCGTGCTCTTCGGCAATGTCGCGGTGGGGCAGTTCTTCGTCAACGTCGAGGCGCCCAACACCTATTCCCTGGACGATTCGGCCGCGCTCGCGGTGGAGCTGGAACGATTGGTGCGCGAGACCATCGCCCCGGAGGAGCTCGCCACGCTGCTGACCAACGTCGGTGTCAGCTTCATCGATTTCCACCGCGTGCGGCTCGGCAGTCAGTACATCCAGTTGATCGTCGATCTGAAGAAAAAGAAGCCGGAGGGCTTCATCGAGCGTTTCGTCTCGCCGCTGGTCAGCCTGCGTTTCGACAACGACGGCGAACGCCGGCGCGATACCGAGGCCATCATCGACGCCTTGCGCGCGCGCCTGGAACGCGTGCCGGGGATCCGCCGCTACTCGATCCTGCGTCCCCAGGGCGGGCCGGCGGGCGCCGACCTCGAGATCGGCATCGTCGGCCAGGATGTCCGCCTGTTGCGCCACGAGGCCGACCGCGTGCGCGACTATCTGCGCTCGCTGCCGGCCACCTCCGACGTCCGCCATGATCTCGACCCCGGCAAGCTGGAATACCGCTACCGGCTGAACGCGCGTGGCCGCGAGCTGGGACTGACCCAGCAGGATCTGGCCGCCGCGGTGCGCACCGGCTTCCTCGGCCTCGAGGCGGTCTATGTCAACTGGCGCAACAAGCGCATCCCGGTGCGCCTGATCTATGACGATCGCTGGCGTCACGACGGCGCCGCGCTGGAGCGTCTGCCGGTAAGCTTGAACGATGGCCGCGTGGTGTGGCTGCGCGATGTGGCCGACATCGAGGTCGGGCGTGGCTTCAACACCATCAACCGCCGCGACATGCGGCGTCTGGTCACCATCACCGGCGAGGTCGACGACGACATCATGACCGCCGATCAGGTGGTCGAACTGGTCAGGCAGCGCTTCGGCGATATCGGCCGGCGTCATCCCGGCTACGAGCTGCTGTTTCTCGGCGAGAAGAAGCAGGCCGCGGACTCGATCCGGGATGTGCGCAGCGCCACCTGGATCGCGCTCGGCGCGATCTTCTTCATCCTGGCGAGCCTGTTTCGCTCGCTGCTCGATCCACTGGTGGTGATGTTCTCGATCCCGTTCGGCGCGATCGGGGTGGTGATCGGCCATGCGCTGTTCGGATTCCATCTGCAATTCCTGTCGCTGATCGGCTTTCTGGCGCTGACCGGCATCGTCGTCAACGATTCGTTGATCCTGGTCGACTTCGCCAATCAGCGCCGCGCCGCCGGCGAGGAACGCATTGCGGCGATGGTCGCCGCCGGACGCGCGCGCATCCGGCCGATCTTGCTGACCAGCATCACCACCTTTCTCGGGATCTCGCCGCTGATCTTCTTCGCCACCGGGCAGACCGCCTTCCTGTCGCCGATGGCAGTCAGTCTGGGCTTCGGGCTGATCTTCTCTACCCTGCTGATCCTGCTGGCGTTGCCGAGCTTCTGGCTGATCGCCGATGATCTCCGTGGTCTCGGTCGTCGCCTGTTCGGCGCGCGCTCCGAACCCTCCACAGAAACCTTGATCGAAGAGCTGAAATGACCCAACGCCATACCGAAATGACCGCCTGGCTGGATGATCGCTTCCACGAATACCGGCTGGCTCCGGTGTCCGACGACGCCAGTTTCCGCCGCTACTACCGCGTCATACCGGGTGATGGTGGCCCGTCGCGGATCCTCATGGACGCGCCGCCGGACAAGGAAGATGTACGGCCTTTCGCCGCGATCGCCGCACGTCTGCGCCAAGTCGGTGTGCAGGCGCCGCGCGTGCACGCCAGCGACGAGGCGCGGGGTTTTCTGTTGCTCGATGATTTCGGCGACTGTCGCTACCTCGATGCGCTCGACGAAACCACGGTCGAGCGCCTCTATGGCGATGCCCTCGGCGCGCTGTCGGTGATGCAGGCCTGCGTGTCGGCCGACGAGCTGCCGCTTTATGACGAGCCCCTGCTGCGCGCCGAGATCGCGCTGTTTCCCGACTGGCTGTTGCAACGCCATCTCGGCCTCACGCTGGATGCCGACGAGACCCGCCTGATCGCGGAAGCCGCCGATACGCTGGTCGTCAACGCCCTGGCTCAGCCCCAGGTCTTCGTGCATCGCGATTACCATTCCCGCAACCTGATGCGGATCGGGCAAGGCAACCCCGGGGTGCTCGATTTCCAGGACGCGGTGCGTGGACCGGTGACCTACGATCTGGTCTCGCTGCTGCGTGACTGCTACATCCGCTGGCCGCGCGAGCGCGTAGAGGACTGGGCCTGGGGGTATTTCGATCTTGCGGTACAGTCCGGTATCCTGCGTGAGGAGCACGAATCGCGCTTCCAGCGTTGGTTCGATCTGATGGGGATGCAACGCCAACTGAAAGCGGCCGGGATCTTCGCGCGCCTCGATCAGCGCGACGGCAAGCCCGGATATCTTGCCGACATCCCGCGCACCCTGGCTTATCTCGTCGAGGTCGCGCCGGATTATCCGGATCTGGCGGCATTCGGTGAATGGGTCGCGCGGCGGGTGCTGCCGGTGTTATGACGCCGGGCCGGCGGTGTCATCGGCGAGCCGGTCCAGTGTCGCGACCGCCTCGTCGAGATCACGGAACGGCAGATACCAGGTCGAGCATTCGCGGATCACACGGTCGACCGCGCGGAAGCCGCGTTCCCCCTGTAGCGGGTAATTGAAGGCATTGCCGGAGAGCTTCAGAAAGGCGCGTCCCTTGGCGAAGTCATGAAGGCGGGTGGTGGCCCGCGGATCGTATTGCGGAAACACCACCCAGGCCGGGCGCGCGGCCTCGCGCCAGCGCCGCAAGGCCTCTTCACCGGGGTGCACATGGGCGACGTCGCCCTTGCGCGTGCCCGGGTGGATCGGCCCGACGATCGCGCCGGGTTCGAACGCCTTGAATACCTCGATGGAGCGGTTCTTCAGCGGGATCGGGCGTGGGATCGGATCGATCATCCCACTGTCCGGGCGCAACAGAGCGAACTCATCGGAGAGCAGCCGCCAGCCGCGGTAGGCCAGCGCCGCGCACAGGGTGCTCTTGCCCGAGCCGGGCGGCGCGGGCAACAACAATACCCGGCCGTGTTTCTCGAGCACCGCCGAGTGCAGCATCAGGTACTGGTGCGCCTGCATTGCGATGCAGTAGTTCAGCCCCCATTCGAACAGCGCGAAGGCCTGCTCCAGAGGAAAGGGGTAGAACGGCGTGTCCATGTCGGTGACGAACACCGCCTGCGGTCGCAACAGGTGGCGCAGGCCGCGCCGGCGGTAAACGCGGATGTGGAAATCGACCAGCTGGTTCTCGTCCTCCGGCGGGCGTTCTCCGTACAGCAGCCGCAGCAGCTCGTGCAGCCGCGGCAGCGGGCTGTCGAGTCGGGTCAGGAACGGGCCGGTGCGAAACAGCAAGCAAGCGTCTCCGCCAGGAACAACGAGAATGGGACCGTATCAGGCCAGCAGGCGGCGGTCGTCGAAGCGTCCGTCGCTGATCAGGCCGAGATGGCGGAGCTGGCCCAGGTGCTGCTCGATGCGCCCGGCAAAGGCGTGCCGGGCATCGTCCCCGATCTCCCAGGTCTCCGCGAGCAAGCGCTGGATCTCCGCGCTGTTCAGCGGTTCCCCGGCGAGCAGATCGAGGATGTCGAGCGCCATCTGGTTCAGCAGGTGCGTCTGTCCGCTGCCGGGATTGTACAGAAAGTACTCGTCGTTCCAGCAGCGGCGGACGAAACGCTTGTACAGCGGACAGTGCCAGCGCGTCACCTGCAAGGAGCGGGAGTGCCGTGTAACCGCGCTGTCAGGCAAAGGAGGCCAGGCAGGACACCGTCACCGGATTGCCGTTGAAGCCGCCGGCGCTGTTGCCGTCCTGATCGATGAAGCCGTTCGGACCGACATAGGCGGTTTGCGCGACGCCGGGCGTGGTTTCCTCCACATAGGCGACGCACACCTCGTCGGCGCCCAGCACGGTGTTGCCGTCGAGGCCGGTCAGGTTCGTTCCCGTGGAATCGTTGGCGTCGGAGTTTACCGGTCCACCGGCCCAGCCCAGGGTGTTCAGGTTGTTCAGGGCGGTATTGGCCTCGGACGCATCGGCGACCGCGGTGCAAGCGGGCTCCTGGCCGGGCTGGAATCCAGTGACGCATTGGTGGCTGCTGGCATTGGCCTGCGCCGCGTTGCTCAGGGTCAGCACGACCGGCGCGCTGGCCATGCCGAGCATGATCTTGCGCCGGCGGGCGAAGTCACTGCTGTCCGGGTTTGGGTTGGCTTGCTTTGCGTGATCGCTATTGTGGGTCTTCCGCATGGTGCTATCCTGTTTTTCTGTACCGTCAGCGGCAGTGCCGTGAAACGGGAATCAACTATTGCAACGTAATCGACTGACAGTCGGCGGCGGGGCGAAGCGCGGGCCGATCGTACAGCACGGTATATCTCTAAAATGATGTTTCTTACAAGCAAGAGTCATGCCTTAAGTTACAACGCTATGTAATCCAGCGTTTTTTTTGGTTGCCGATAGGTCCGGCGGGTGATGGTTGTAAATAAAGCTGACGCGACCCATCGATCCGTGCCGCCATCGGCCGGCACCCGTTTTGCCCGCCGGCGCCCGTCATGCCCGATAGTCTAGCAGACTGTCGGGCATGGTAGTAATCTAGCGCGGCGGCGGGAGAGCGGGCAGTGGTTTTTCTGAATCTTCTCATCCCATCGGTGCGCCATGACGAGCGGAAAGGTTCCGGTTCGCGCGCCATTCGCGGAATCTCATCAACCAGGGAGGCGATCGATGCCATCCGGCGCCGATACGACCATACAGCAGCATTTCGTGGAAGTGGTGCAAGCGCCTCGGCGTTTGCTCGAATGGCCGCTGCCGTTGCAGAACCGCATATTGCGGCTGTTGCGCCGTCATTTGATGCTGGGCGCGGTCGCGCTCGGCCTCGGGGAAGACGAGTTGCCAAGGGGTGGCACGAAGCTTCGCGATCAACTCGATGCCGCGCGCATCCATGCCTCGGTGTATCGACGTCAACTGCGTTGGGAAGTGCGTCAGATCGTGCATGCCCTGGCGGGACTCGAGGTGCCGGTGGTATTGCTGAAAGGCGCCGCCTACGAGTTTCTGAATCTCCCCAACGCGCGAGGACGCTGGGTTTCCGATGTGGACATCCTGGTTCCGCGCGACGCGCTGGAGGGGGTCGAACAGGCTCTGGTGCGGCATGGCTGGGAGGGCATGAAGCTCGATGAGTACGATCAGGGTTACTACCGCCAGTGGATGCACGAGCTGCCGCCGCTGCGCCATCGCGAGCGGGGCACGGTGGTCGATGTGCACCATGCCATCGCGCCCACCACCAGCCGCTTGAGGCCGGATTCGGCGCGCTTGCTGGCCGCCGCGCGGGCCTTGGAGCAGCCCCCGTTGCATGTGCTCGCGCCGCCCGACATGGTGCTGCACGCGGCGGTGCACCTGTTCCACGATGGAGACCTGTCCAATGGGCTGCGCGAATTGTACGATCTGTTCGTGTTGATGCGTCATTTCGGCGCGCGCGCGGGGTTTTGGGAGGCGCTGGAGAAACGGGCGCATGAACTGGGGCTGGAGCGCCCGTTGTACTACGCCACCCACCATCTGCGCGAGGGGTTCGGGTTTCATGTCCCGGTGGCAATGGCAAACCGGCTGGCGGCGCGCCGTGGCTTGGCCAGCGGCCTTGTCAACCGGGCGATGCGGGAGCGCTTGCGGCCGAGCGACGAGCCGGCTGGAGCTTGGCGGAGCGCGCTGGCCTCCGAGCTGCTCTATCTGCGTTCGCATTGGTTGCGCATGCCGCCGCTGATGCTGGCGCGTCACTTGGCGACGAAGGCATGGATGCGCCGTCAGACGGTTCGAAGCGAGGACAAGGCGGCGATCTGACGGCTTGCTTCAGGTAGGCGGCGGGCAATCGGCCGGGGCGCGCGCGTAACGCAGCAACAGCAGGGCGATGCCGATGCCGGCGAGGTCGGCGAGGATGTCCGAGGCCGATGCGGTGCGTTGCGGGATGAAGTATTGCGCCACCTCGATCAGGATGCCATAGCCGAGCAGCGCGAGAGCGCTCAGATGAGCGCTGGCGCGCGGAAAGCTGCAATTGGCCAGGAGCATCAGCCAGCCGAACGCGGTGACGTGTTGCAGCTTGTCGTCGATGCCCTGTTCGAGGATCCGGGGGCTGTGCGGCGTCAGCGCCAGCCAGGTGATCGCGATCAGCGAAACGAAAAAAATCGTGGTATAGCTAAGCGTTTTGTGGGTCCTTGTCATGCTTCTGTTCCCTTGCGATCGCCCGGTAGCCGATGTCGGTGCGGTAGAAAATGCCGTCCCAGCGGATGGCGTCGGCCAGTTCATAGGCCCGATTCCGTGCTTCGGCGACGCTGTCGCCAAGCGCCGTGGCGCACAGTACGCGCCCGCCGGCGGTGACGATGCGGCCATCCTTTTCGGCGGTTCCAGCGTGGAATACTTTAGCGTCCGGCGCGTCCCGCGTTGGCAATCCTTCGATCGGCTTGCCCTTTTCATAGGCGCCGGGATAGCCGCCGGCGGCCAGCACCACGCCGAGCGCGGCGCGCGCATCCCATTCGACACGCGCCTCGTCGAGCCGCCGTTCGAGCGCCAGTTCGCACAAGTCTAGCAGATCGGAACGCAGCCGCAGCATGATCGGCTGGGTCTCCGGGTCGCCGAAGCGGCAGTTGTACTCCAGTACCTTGGGTATGCCATCGGCATCGATCATCACGCCGGCATAAAGAAAGCCGGTATACGGATGGCCTTCGGCGGCCATGCCGGCGATGGTCGGGCGGATCACCTGATCCAGGATGCGCTCGTGCATCTCGGGCGTCACCACCGGCGCCGGAGAATAGGCGCCCATGCCGCCGGTGTTTGGGCCGCGGTCGCCGTTGTCACGCGCCTTGTGGTCCTGCGAGCTGGCCATCGGCAGGATGTGCTCGCCGTCGGCCATGACGATGAAGCTGGCCTCTTCACCTTGCAGATATTCCTCGATGACGACGCGGTGGCCGGCTTCGCCGAAGGCGTTGCCGGCGAGCATGTCGCGCACCGCGGCCTCGGCGGTGGCGAGGTCCCCGGCGAGGATCACGCCCTTGCCGGCGGCGAGACCGTCGGCCTTGACCACGATCGGGGCGCCGACCTCGCGCAGATAGGCGAGCGCTTCGCCGACCTCGGTGAAGGCGCGGTAGGTCGCGGTGGGGATGCCGTGGCGGGCGAGAAAGTCTTTCGTGAAGGCCTTCGAGCCTTCCAGCCGGGCGGCGTTCCGGCGCGGGCCGAAGCAGCGCAGTCCGGCTTCCTCGAAGGCGTCGACGATGCCGGCGACCAGCGGCGCCTCGGGGCCGACCAGGGTCAGGCCGACATCGTGGCCGCGGGCGAAATCGATCAGCGCCGGGATATCGTCGGCGGCGATGGCGACGTTCTCGATGCCGGGTTCGCGCGCGGTGCCGGCGTTGCCCGGCGCGACATAGACGGTTCTGGCGCGCGGCGACTGGGCGGCTTTCCAGGCCAGGGCGTGTTCGCGACCGCCGCCGCCGATGATGAGAAGGTTGGTGCTCATGAGGGATTCCGCTATCGGTGGGGAAGGATGCCGCGCTCGCTGGCGCGGACGAAATCGATCAGGTGACGCACCTCGGGGCTCGGCGCGTCGCGTTCCAGGGCCTCCAGCGCCTGTTGCTGACGCAGGCCGGAACGGTACAGCAGGCGCAAGGCCCGCTTCAGCGCGCGCCGCGCCCCGGCGTCGAAGCCGGCGCGGCGCAGGCCGACCAGATTCAGGCCGACGACCTCGGCGCGATGGCCGTCGGCGATGACATAGGGCGGGACATCGCGCGAGGCGCCGGACAGCCCGGACAACAGGGCGTAAGCGCCGACGCGCGCGAATTGATGCACCGCGGTCAGTCCGGACAGAAAGACATGGTGCTCGACCACGCAATGCCCGCCGAGGGTGGCGCTGTTGGCGAAGATGTTATGGTCGCCGACGAGGCAGTCGTGGGCGACATGGCTCATCGCCATCAGGTAGTTGTGGTTGCCGATGCGGGTGCCCTGTTCGCTCTTGATGCCGCGGCTGATGTTGACGCCCTCGCGGAAATGATTGTCGTCGCCGATCACCAGCGGCCTGCCGAGCTCCTCGCGGTAGCCCAGGTCTTGCGGCTCGCAGCCGATCACGGCGCCGTGGTCGAAGCGGTTGCGCCGGCCGATGCGGGAGCCGGAATGGATGCGCACGTTGCTGCCGATATGGCAGTCCGCGCCGATGACGACATCGGCGTCGATCACCGCATGGGCGTCGACGCGCACCGAGGGATGGAGCTCGGCGCCGGGATCGACGACGGCGCTGGGGTGGATCCTCATCGGCGCTCAGTGACGGAAATGGCGCATGCCGGTGAACACCATCGCGATATCGTGCTCATCGGCGGCGGCGATGACCTCGTTGTCGCGCATCGAGCCGCCCGGCTGGATCACCGCGCGGATGCCGGCTTCGGCGGCGTTGTCCAGGCCGTCGCGGAACGGGAAGAAGGCATCGGAGGCCATCACCGATCCGGGAACCTCCAGACCGGCCTGTTCGGCCTTGATCGCGGCGATGCGCGCGGAGTTGACGCGGCTCATCTGGCCGGCGCCGACGCCGATGGTCATGGCCTCGCGGGCATAGACGATGGCGTTGGACTTGACGAACTTGGCGACCTTCCAGGCGAACAGCAGATCGGCCATCTCGGCGTCGCTCGGGGCGCGCGCGGTGACCACTTTCAACTCGTTGTACAAGGCGAGATCGGCATCCTGTACGAGCAGCCCGCCGACGACACGTTTGAAATCCAGACGCGGGGCGGCGTCCTCTTGCCAGGCGCCGCATTCGAGCAGGCGCACGTTCTTCTTGGTCGCGACCGCCGCGGCGGCCTCCGCGGAGACCTCCGGGGCGATGATGACTTCGACGAACTGGCGTTCGACGATCGCCCGCGCGGTATTGCCGTCGAGCGCGCGGTTGAAGGCGATGATGCCGCCGAAGGCTGATTCCGGGTCGGTCTGGTAGGCGCGTTGGTAGGCCGCCAGTGGGGTCTCGCCGATCGCCACGCCGCATGGATTGGCGTGCTTGACGATGACGCAGGCAGGCATATCGTCGAACTGTTTGACGCACTCCAGCGCGGCGTCGGTATCGCCGATATTGTTATAGGAGAGTTCCTTGCCCTGGAGCTGGCGCGCGGTCGCGACCGAGGGCTCGGCGATGTCGCGTTCGACATAGAATGCCGCCTGCTGATGCGGGTTTTCGCCGTAACGCATCACCTGGGATTTGTGGAACTGGGTGTTGAAGGTGCGGGGAAAGCCTTCCGGCGCGCCGTTGTCGAGCACCGCGCCGAGATAGTTGGCGATGGCGCCATCGTAGGCGGCGGTGTGTTCGAAGGTCTTCACCGCGAGATCGAAGCGCAGTGCGTCGCTGGTGGCGCCGTCGTTGGCGTCGAGTTCGTCGAGCACTCGCGGGTAATCGGCGGCGTCGACCACGACGGTGACGTCGCGATGGTTCTTGGCCGCCGCGCGCAGCATCGTCGGGCCGCCGATGTCGATGTTCTCGATGGCCGTTTCCAGCGTGCAGTCGGGGTTCGCGACGGTGGCCTCGAACGGATAGAGATTGACCGCCACAAGATCGATCGGCGGGATATCGTGCGCGGCCATGGTGGCGTCATCCTGTCCGCGCCGGCCGAGGATGCCGCCATGGATCTTCGGGTGCAGGGTTTTCACGCGGCCGTCCATCATCTCGGGGAAGCCGGTATGTTCGCCGACCTCGGTGACGGCGACGCCGTGCTCGGCGAGCAGGCGCGCGGTGCCGCCGGTGGAGAGGATCTCGATGCCTCGGGCGGCCAGCGCCTGGGCGAATTCGACGATGCCGGTCTTGTCGGACACGCTGATCAGCGCGCGGGTAATCTTGGCCATCTTGCTACTCGGTTGAGGGTGGGGCGCCCGCGGGCGCGTCAGTCGATCTGGTAGAGCGCGAGTTTCTTGCGCAGCGTGCTTCGGCTGATGCCGAGCAGCGCGGCGGCGCGGGTCTGGTTGCCGCCGGTATGTTCCATGACGCTCTCGAACAAGGGTTGCTCGACCTCGCGGATCACCAGTTGGTAGAGCGATGAGGCGCCGTGGCCATCGAGTCGCTCGAAGTAGTCGCGCAGCGCGATGCGCACGCATTCGCGCAGTGGATCGGCATGCTCTTGCTTGTTGACTACGCGCAGCGCGGGCTCGACCTGCCCGCTGGCCGTTATCGTGTGGGTCATCATGCTGCCGCCTCCTGGCTGTTCTGGTTATCGAAGTAGCGCTCGATCGCGGCGAGTTGCCCGCTCGCGCGCTCCAGCTGGTTGATCCGACGTCGAAACGCCGCGTCGCCCGGCCGCCCCCGGCAGTACCAGGCGATGTGCTTGCGCGCGATGCGCACGCCGTGGGGCTCGCCATGGAAGGCATGCAGCGCGCGGACGTGCTGGATCAACAGCGCGCGAACCCAGTCCGGCGATGGCTCCGGGAGCCGCTCGCCGGTGTCGAGGTAGTGGCGGACCTCGCGAAACAGCCACGGCCGCCCCTGGGCCGCGCGCCCGATCATCAGCGCATCGGCGCCGGTTCGCTCGAGTACCTCGCGGGCCTTCTCCGGACTCGTGATGTCCCCGTTGGCGATGACCGGGATGGCGACCGCCCGCTTGATCGCGGCGATGGTTTCGTATTCCGCCGCGCCGGCATAGCCGCAGGCGCGCGTGCGCCCGTGCACCGCGAGCGCCTGGATGCCGGCCTGCTCAGCGATGCGCGCGATCTCGACGCCGTTGCGGTGCGCCGGATCCCAGCCGGTACGGATCTTCAACGTTACCGGAACCGGTACCGCGTTGACAACGGCTGTGAGGATCTTTTTTACTTTTTCCGGCTCCTTGAGTAACGCCGATCCCGCCGCGACCCGGCATACCTTCTTGGCGGGGCAGCCCATGTTGATGTCGATGAGATCGGCGCCGAGGTCGACGTTGCGCCGCGCCGCCTCGGCCATGCTCGCGGGATCGGCGCCGAGGATCTGGACCGAGACCGGACCGGGTTCGCCGCGATGATCGAGACGTTTTTGCGACTTGCGGCTGGCCCACAGGCTGGTGTCGGCGCTGAGCATCTCGGAGACCGCGAGGTCGGCGCCGAGGCGCCGGCACAGGGCGCGGAACGGCAGGTCGGTGACGCCGGCCATCGGTGCCAGGATGAGCTTGCCGGAGAGTTGAATCGGGCCGATACGCATCGTGGAGGTGGACTGGTTGCTCGTCGGGCGGGGACTATACGCCGGCTGCGCCTTCCCGATCAATACAAATCGAAGCGGTAGCCGGTGACACGCGGTCCCGGATCGGCGAGCAGGATGCTGGCGTCGGCGATCGAATGGGCGCGAAACAGCCGCTTGGGATCGCTGCCGGGCAGCAGGTAGTCTTGCGGCGCAAAGCGGCGCTTGCCGACGACCCGTTCCTCGGTATCCAGCAGCGTCACGTCGATACGCGGGAAGGGCTGATCGAAATCGGCGGTGTTCCCGAGCGTCAGCGTGATCAGCAGGCTTTTTGCGGGCCGTTCGGTCGGCTTGACGTCGTTGAGCAGGATGCGCAGCCGCTCGAGATCGCGGCGTTGCGGCGGCTGGCAGCCGAGCGGATGGCACAACGCGTTCAGCAATTGGCGGCCGAGCGGCGATTCCACGGCCTGTTCGCGGTTGAACCACAGGAGCTGGAGCGCCAGCGCGATCAGCAGCAATAAAGCGAGCAGGCCGAAACCCAGGCTCTTCAGCCAGCCGGGGACGCGGCGCGAAAGCGCATCGTCGACGCTGATCGCGCTGGCGCGCGGCGGAACCATCTCCGGCGCCGGTTTCAGGTGACCGCCGAAGCGGCTGTCGAAGTCATGGGCGAGGCTCGATTCGAAGCCGTGGGATTCCGGCGAGGAGGTCGAGGGAAGCGAGCGCGGTCCGCCGTCGTCGAGAATCGAGCTGTCGATCGGCTCGGTCAGGCAGCTGTCGAGCCAACTGAAATCGTCCTCGTCGCCGCTTGCCGGCGGTTGGGCGCCGCACGCCGGGCAGGGACCCTGGTGATCGGCGGGGAGGCGATGTTGGCATGAGGGGCATTCGGTCGGCACGTCGTTCTACCTGCGGGTGGCGTGGAGCAGGACCCAGTCGCCCTGTCGTTCGGAAGTCGGGAAATCGAAATCCGCCGCGTAGGCCATGGAAACCTCTTCAGCCTGTTCGGCGAGTATCCCCGACAGTAGCAGATCGCCGCCGCGTTTCACAAGCCGGGTCAGCGACGCGCGCAACTCGAGCAGGGTGCTGGCGAGGATATTCGCCATGACGAGATCGGCGACCGGCGGCTCGGGGGCCGTGGCGGCATGGATGGCGATGGTATCGCGACAGCCGTTGCGACGGGCGTTGTCGGCGCTCGCCAGCAGGGCCTGCGGGTCGTGGTCGATGGCATGAACCCGGCGCGCGCCGAGACGCGCCGCGGCGATCGCGAGGATTCCGGAGCCGCAGCCGAAGTCGATCACGTCGCGAGCGGCGGGCGGATGGGCATCGAGCCAGCGCAGGCACAGCGCGGTGGTCGGGTGGGTGCCGGTGCCGAAGGCCAGCCCGGGATCGAGGTCGATGATCACCGCATCCGGAGCGTCGACGCGGAAGCCGCTCGGGCGGATCCACAGGCGTTCGCCGAAGCGCATCGGCGCGAAGCGATCCAGCCAGGCGCGCTCCCAGTTCTGGTCGGCGAGCCATTCGAGCTCGACGCGGGCACCGGCGCGGTCGAGCGCCAGACGCAGGGCCTCGGGATCGGTTTCACCGGGAAACAGGCCGGTCACGCGGGTTCGCTTCCACAGACGGGTGTCGCCCGGCGCCGGTTCGAGGATCGGCTCGTCGCCGGCGTCGCGGATCGTCACCGACAACGCGCCGAGCTGTTCGAGGCGCAGCTCGAGCAGCGGGGCGCTGTCGGGGTCGCCGAGAAGATGGGCCTGAAGCCAGGGCATGGCGCGCCTACAAGCCGAGCTTCTTCTCGAGGTAGTGGATGTTCATGCCACCCTCGGCGAAGGTCGAGTCGCGCAGGATATCCTGTTGCAGCGGGATGTTGGTCTTGATGCCGTCGATGACCATTTCGCCGAGCGCGGTGCGCATCCGCGCCAGCGCCGATTCGCGAGTGTCGCCATGAGCGATCAGCTTGCCGATCATCGAGTCGTAGTGCGGCGGTACCTTGTAGCCGCTGTAGATATGGCTGTCGATGCGGATCCCGGGGCCGCCGGCGAAGTGCACCGATTTCAGCGTTCCCGGACACGGCATGAAGTTGTCGGGATCCTCGGCATTGATGCGGCACTCGATCGCATGGCCGTCGATGCCGATGTCTTCCTGACGGTAGGCCAGCGGCAGGCCGCTGGCGATGCGGATCTGCTCGCGCACGATGTCGACGCCGGTGATCATCTCGGTCACCGGGTGTTCGACCTGCACCCGGGTGTTCATCTCGATGAAGTAGAATTCGCCGTTCTCGTACAGGAATTCGAAGGTGCCGGCGCCGCGATAGCCGATGCGTCGGCAGGCCGCGGCGCAAACCTCGCCCATGCGCGCGCGAGTCTCGGCGTCGATGCCGGGGGCGGGCGCCTCTTCGACCACTTTTTGGTGGCGGCGCTGCATCGAGCAGTCGCGCTCGCCGAGGTGGATCGCGTTGCCGTGGGTATCGGCGAGCACTTGAAACTCGATATGGCGAGGGTTCTCGAGGAACTTCTCCATGTACAGCGTATCGTTGCCGAAGGCATTCTTGGCCTCGGCCTTGGTCAATGCGATCGCCGAAAGCAGCGTGGCCTCGGAGTAGACCACGCGCATGCCGCGCCCGCCGCCGCCGCCGGCGGCCTTGATGATGACCGGGTAGCCGATCCGCTGGGCGAGCCGCAGGGTGCGCTCGTTGTCGTGGTCGAGCGGGCCGTCGGAGCCGGGCACGCAGGGCACGCCGGCAGCCTTCATCGCCTCGATCGCGGTGATCTTGTCGCCCATCTGGCGGATCGTCTCCGGGCGCGGTCCGATGAAGATGAAGCCGGAGTTCTCGACGCGCTCGGCGAAGTCGGCGTTCTCGGAGAGAAAGCCGTAGCCGGGGTGGATGGCCTCGGCGCTGGTGACCTCGGCGGCCGAGATCAGCGCCGGCACGTTGAGGTAGCTCTCCGCCGACGGCGCGGGGCCGATGCAGACCGATTCATCGGCCAGGCGCACATGTTTCAGATCCCGGTCGGCATCGGAATGCACGGCGACGGTATGGATGCCGAGCTCCTTGCAGGCGCGCAGGATGCGCAGCGCGATTTCGCCCCGGTTGGCGATGACGATTTTATTGATCATGGCGGATTCAGGCGATGACGAAAAGCGGCTGGTCGTATTCGACCGGCTGGCCGTTTTCGACGAGGATCTTCTTCACCGTGCCGGCGATGTCGGATTCGATCTGGTTGAGGATCTTCATCGCCTCGATGATGCACAGGGTGTCGCCGACCGCGACACTGTCGCCCTCCTCGACGAACGGGTTGGCGCCGGGCGACGGCGCGCGGTAGAAGGTGCCGACCATCGGCGAGCGGATCAGGTGCCCCTCGATCGGCTCCTCGACCTCGCAACTCTCGCCGGCGGGGGGCGGCTCGGGTGGGGGCGGCGGTGGCGCGATCGCCGGCGCCGCGGCCGCCGCCGGTGGCGCGGCGATCACCGGCGCGACCGCGCTGGCGCGGCTGATGCGCACCGATTCCTCGCCCTCGTGGATCTCGATCTCGGCGACGTCGGATTCTTCCAGCAGCTCGATCAGTTTCTTGATTTTACGGATGTCCATGGGTGACCTCGTTCGGTTTCAGGGGCTCGACAACGTCCGCGCGGCGGCGCTCAACGCCAGCGAATAGCCCTGGGTGCCGAGCCCGGCGATGACGCCGACGGCGATGTCCGACAGATAGGAATGTCGGCGGAAGGGTTCGCGCGCATGCACGTTGGAGATATGGATCTCGATGAAGGGGATGGCGGTGCCGAGCAGGGCGTCGCGCAGCGCGATGCTGGTGTGCGTGAACGCGGCCGGATTGATCAGGATGAAGGCGACCCCCTCGGCGGCGGCGGCATGGATACGCTCGACCAGGCGGTGCTCGGCGTTGCTCTGGAAGCAGTCCAGCGCGAGACCGAGGGCCTCGGCCTCGCCTTGCAGGCGTGCCTCGACGTCGCGCAGGGTATCGGCGCCATAGATTCCGGGCTCGCGCGTGCCGAGCAGATTCAGGTTTGGGCCGTTGAGCAGAAGCAAGTGGGGTCGGGACACGGTTCGGGTTGCGCTGGGTGTCGGAAAACAGGCGTAATTGTCGCGAAACGGCAGGAAAAAGTCTATAAAATGTTTGCCGGGAAAGCGCTCACCCATGGCAGAGGGTGCCGCCGCGACTGGCCGTTTCTTCCGGAAAACGCCGTCAATGTCCTTCCCCAGGCCGACTCAGCGCGCGCCGGCGAGCAGCGGCGCCACGACCGCCTTCCGTCGAGCCGCCTCCCAGGCCCCGACATGGGTGGCGACCAATCGTCCCTGGCGGTTGAAGACCGCCGTGAACGGCAGTCTGCGCAGGCGGTCGCCGAGGCGCCGGGCGAGCTCGGCGCCTCGCATGTCAGCGACCAGCAGCGGGTAATCGATATCCATGTCCTGGCCGAAGATCGCGATCGCCGAGGCGGTATCGAGGCCGATGCCGACGATGCGCAGCCCGCGATCGTGGTCGCGCTCGTATTCCCGTTGCAGCTCGAGCATCTCGTCGATACAGGTCTCGCACCAGGTCGCCCAGAAATACAGCACGACGACGTTGCCGGCCCATTCGGCATTGTTGTGCATCTCGCCCCACGGATCCGGAAAGCGGAAATCCGGCAGGGCGTGGTAGTAATCGGCGCCCGGGCGATGCGCGCGCTGGTCCAGCCATTTCACCAGATAGGCGCCGCTGCCGCCGAGGATGAAGACGATCACCGCGAGCAGGCCGAGGGTGCGTGGGTGCATCAAGGCACCCGCTGGATCTGATCGCGGAACGGCTTCGCTTTCATGAAGCCGACCACGCGCAAGGCCTTGCGTTCACGGCCGTCGCTGCCGAAGAACAGGATCGCCGGCGGGCCGGGGATCGCGAAACGCTTCATCAGCGCCTTGTCGCGCTCGTCGTTGGCGGTGACATCGGCCTGGAGCACGACGAAGTCCGACAATGCCTGGATGACCGCCGGATCGGAAAAGGTATCGCGCTCCATCTCCTTGCACGAGACGCACCAGTCGGCGTAGAAATCCAGCATCACCTTTTTTCCCTGGGCGCTGGCCGCGGCGACCATGCGATCGAGATCGGCCGGGGATTCGACCCGCCGCATTCGCAGGTGCGCCGCCGTGCCGCTCGCGCCGCCAGCGCTGGCGGCGAAGCCGACGCCGCGCAGTGGCTGAACGGTGTCCTTGCCGCCGGTCGCGACGCCGACCAGCATCAGCGCGCCATAGATCAGCAGCGCGAGACCGAATCCCTTCCACAGCTTGCGCCAGCCCGAAGCGCCCTCGGCGAGCGGCTCGAGCGCGCCCAGATAGACCGCCGAACAGATCAGCAGCAGCCCCCACAGCAGCATTGCGACGCTCGGACTGACGATGCGTTCGAGCAGCAGGATGGCGACCGCGAGCAGACCGACCCCGAAGAACGCCTTGATGGCGTCCATCCACGGGCCGGCCTTCGGCAACAGCTTGCCGGCCGAGGTGCCGAGCAGGATCAACGGCGCGCCCATGCCGAGGCCGAGCATGAACAGCGCGAGACCGCCAAGCACCGGATCCTGGGTCTGACCGATGTAGATCAGCGCGCCGGCCAGCGGCGGGGCGACGCATGGCCCGACGATCAATGCCGAGAGAAAGCCCATGATCGCGACGCCGACCAGATGGCCGCCCTGCTGGCGGTTGCTGACGGCGGTCAGTTTGCTTTGCAGGTTGCTGGGCAGCTGGAGTTCGTAGAACCCGAACATCGACAGCGCCAGCAGCACGAAGAGCAGAGCGAACAGGCCGAGAATCCACGGGTTCTGAAACGCGGCCTGAAGATTGGCGCCGAAGAGCCCGGCGATGACGCCGGCGACGGTATAGGTCAGCGCCATCGCGACGACATAGACCAGCGACAACACCAGCCCCTTGCGCACCGTGATATCGGTTCCCTGGCCGGCGATGATGCCGGACAGGATCGGGATCATCGGGAAAACGCAGGGGGTCAGCGAAAGCAGCAGGCCGAAGCCGAAGAAGCTCAACGCGATCCACCAGGCGTTGCCGCCGCCGAGCAGCGCGGCGACCCGGTCCTGCTCCGACAGGGCCGGCCCTTCGGCTGGCGCGCCCGGGGGGGCGGTCGGAGTCGACATGGTGGTCGTGGTGGACGCGGGGGTGGCGTCGAGCTCGTCGGCGCTGTCGACCGGCGGCAGCAACAGCTTCACCTCGCGCCGCTGCGGCGGGTAGCAGATGCCGCGTTCGGCGCAACCCTGGTACGAGACTTTCAGCGTCGCCCCGGTCTCGCCGGTGGCGCCGCGTAACAGCGGGATGTCGATGTCCAGCGCGTGATGATAGACCGCCACGTCACCGCTTTCGCCGCTCGGCAGGATCGCGTTCTTCTTGATCTCGGGCGGCGGCATCCGCCAGGGTCCGAGGCGGGTGGCGGTGGCCTCCAGCGCGATCTTGATTCGATCCTGATAGAGATAGGTGCCATCGGCGATGTCCCAGTGCAGGTGCAGGGTGCGCGGATCCTTCAGGCCCGCCCGGAAGCGGTAGGCCTGCTCCACCGGCTGCACGTCGTCCCCGGCCAGGCCCAGATCGTCGCCCAGGACGCCGAGCGAAGCGAGCGCCTTGCCTTCTTTCGCGGGCGAGGCGAGCGGCGACAACTGGGTGGGTTCGTCGGTTTTCGAGCCGGCAGGGGCGGGCAGGGTGATGTGAAAGCGCCGGTGTTGCGGCGGATAACACAGTCCACCATCGGCGCAGCCCTGGTAGACCGCCTCGATGGTGAGCTCGCGACCGGCGCTGCTCTCGATCGGCAGCTCGACCGAGGCGTGGTGATGATAGACCTCGAGGTGGCCGAAGAACGGATCGTCCTTGGGTTCGGCCGGCGAGAGGCGCGGCTCGCCGAGGATTGCATCACCATCCGGCGCATCGAAGCGGAACTTGCTCTTGTAGAGATAGTAGCCGTCGGCGATATGCCACTCGATGCGCGCGCTATCGGCGTGGACTGCCTTGATTTCCGGCCGGAAGGCCTCATCTACCGGGAGGAAGTCCTGATCCGCGAACAGACGGTTGGGAAGCAAGGAGGCGAGGCCGGCGAGCAGCGCAATGATCAATCGATGGTGCATTGATTCATCCATTCTAGATAGGAAGAAAGGCCGTCGACGATGGGCAGCGCGATCAGCTCGGGCACCTCGTAGGGGTGTAGTTCCGCAAGCCGTTCGCGCAGCGCGTCGAAACGAGTCCGGGTGGTTTTCATTATCATAAGGACTTCGGGGTCTTCATGCAGTTCCCCGCGCCAGCGGTAGAGCGAGTGGACGCCGGGCAGCAGGTTGACGCAGGCGGCAAGCCGCTCGTCGAGCAGTTGGCGCGCCAGCTCCCGCGCGCGGTCGCTGTCGGGCATCGTCGAAAGGGCGAGCAATGGTTCGGACATGATTTTCCCGTGATACTGCATTACCCGTGGCGAAGCGGGTGCTTGCGCCCGCTGTATACTCGTCGCCCATGGGTTTTCGGATTTTCGAGGCCGTTCCTCGCGCCCGTGGGCAAGGCGCGGAAACGAGTCATAGCCCATTTCTATGGCGAGTTTCCGCAACAACGCCCACGGGTGCGAGGCGTATCGCTTCGAGAGTGTAGCCTTACGCGCCTCACTTGTGTATCGCTCTGTTGCACTGATGGCGCCCGCCGGTTCGTTTCGGCGCCAGAGCGTTTTGATTTTCGGCTGGTGCGCCAGCGTAATCCCGACAGGTCCGCTTCCATGATCAATCCTCTTCCGCTTCTTTTATTGTTGTTTCTCATTGCGCCGGCCATCGAGCTCTATCTGATGATCCAGGTTGGCAGCCGCATCGGCGCCGGTCCCACGGTGTTGCTGGTATTGTTCACCGCGGTGCTCGGCGGCTTGTTGGTGCGCATGCAGGGGCTGTCGACCCTGAACCGCGTGCGGCGCACCCTGGCGCGGGGCGAGGCGCCGGCGCTGGAGATGCTCGAGGGCGTGGCCCTGGCGCTCGCCGGCGTGTTGCTGTTTCTGCCGGGCTTCGTGACCGACACTGCCGGTTTCCTGTTGCTCGTGCCGCCGCTGCGTCGCTGGTTGGTGATGCGCTGGGTGAGCGCCCCGGGCCGGCGCGTCGGGCTGCATGCCACCATCGACGGCGAGGCGCGGCGGGTGGGGGCGGGGCGCATCATCGATGCCGAGAGCCGCCGTGACGACGACTGAGACGGGTTCTTCCCCTCTCGAAAAAATTTCTTGCGCCTCTCTTGACTCCACCGGTTTTGCCCCTATTATTAGCACTCACATTTAGCGAGTGCTAGCAAAAGGCGCTCGGGTTCGATGCACTAACCACAATTGGAGAAAGGTCCCCATGAAGATTCGTCCATTGCACGACCGCGTCGTCGTTCGTCGCCAGGAAGAAGAGCGCACCACCGCCGGTGGCATCGTTCTGCCGGACAGCGCAACCGAGAAGCCCGCGCAAGGCGAGGTCATCGCCGCCGGCAACGGCAAACTGCTCGAGAACGGCGACGTTCGTCCGCTGGATGTCAAGGTCGGTGACAAGGTGTTGTTCGGCAAATACGCCGGCAACGAGGTCACCATCGATGGCGAGGATCTGCTCGTGATGCGCGAAGACGACATCATGGGCGTGATCGAAAGCTGATCCGCAACGCGGACCAACCGACAGAATCTTTGTAAGGAAAGGTAGAGAACATGACTGCAAAAGAAGTGAAATTTGCCGATGATGCGCGTGCGCGCATGCTCAGCGGCGTCAACATCCTGGCCAACGCGGTAAAGGTCACGCTCGGACCGAAGGGTCGCAACGTAGTGCTCGAGAAGAGCTTCGGCGCGCCGACCATCACCAAGGACGGCGTCTCGGTCGCGAAGGAGATCGAGCTGACCGACAAGTTTGAGAACATGGGCGCGCAGATGGTCAAGGAGGTTTCGTCGCAGACCTCCGACATCGCCGGTGACGGCACCACCACCGCCACCGTGCTGGCCCAGGCGATGGTCCGCGAGGGCCTGAAGGCGGTTGCCGCCGGGATGAACCCGATGGACCTGAAGCGTGGCATGGACAAGGCCGTCGGCAGCGCCGTGGAGGCTTTGCGCGAGCTCTCCGAGCCGTGCGCGGATGACAAGGCCATCGCTCAGGTCGGCACGATCTCGGCGAACGCCGACGAGGCCATCGGCAACATCATCGCCGAGGCCATGCAGAAGGTGGGCAAGGAAGGCGTCATCACCGTCGAGGAAGGTTCGGCGTTGGACAACGAACTCGAGGTCGTCGAGGGCATGCAGTTCGACCGCGGCTATCTGTCGCCGTACTTCGTCAACAACCAGCAGAGCATGTCCTGCGATCTCGAGGATCCGATGATCCTGCTGCACGACAAGAAGATCTCGAACATCCGCGACCTGCTGCCGGTGCTCGAGGCGGTGGCCAAGGCCGGTCGTCCGTTGCTGATCATCGCCGAGGACGTCGAGGGCGAGGCCCTGGCCACGCTGGTGGTCAACACCATCCGCGGCATCGTCAAGGTATGCGCGGTCAAGGCGCCGGGCTTCGGCGACCGCCGCAAGGCCATGCTGCAGGACATCGCGATCCTCACCGGCGGCACGGTAATCTCGGAAGAGGTCGGCCTGACGCTGGAGAAGGCCACGCTGAACGAGCTGGGTCAGGCGAAGAAGGTCACCGTGACCAAGGAAGAGACCACGATCATCGATGGCGCCGGCGTGGAGTCTGATATCAAGGCGCGTGTCGAGCAGATCCGCGCGCAGATCGAGGAAGCCACCTCCGACTATGACAAGGAGAAGCTCCAGGAGCGCGTCGCCAAGCTCGCCGGCGGGGTCGCCGTAATCAAGGTCGGCGCCGCGACCGAGGTCGAGATGAAAGAGAAGAAGGCGCGTGTCGAAGACGCGCTGCACGCCACCCGCGCGGCGGTCGAGGAAGGTGTCGTTCCGGGTGGTGGCGTCGCGCTGATCCGCGCGCTGGCGAAGGCGAAGTCGGTCACCGGCGACAACCACGACCAGGATGTCGGCGTCGGCATCGCCTGCCGGGCGATGGAAGAGCCGCTGCGCCAGATCGTCGCGAACGCCGCGGGTGAGCCGTCGGTGGTGCTGAACGCGGTCGCCGAGGGAGAAGGCAACTTCGGCTACAACGCCGCCACGGGTGAGTACGGCGACATGGTCGAGATGGGTATCCTCGATCCGACCAAGGTGACCCGTACCGCGTTGCAGAACGCCGCGTCGGTCGCCGCGCTGATGATCACCACGGAATGCATGATCGCCGAAGAGGCGAAGGAAGAATCCGCCGGCGGCGGCGCGGGCATGCCGGACATGGGCGGCATGGGTGGCATGGGCGGCATGATGTAAGCGCCCCATCCGTGACCCCGGCGCTTCCGGCGCCAAGTGAAAAAGCCCCGCTTCGGCGGGGCTTTTTTCGTCTGGGCTATTTCTTCTCTTTCCGTGATCGGGTGTTATTGCTTTCCGTCCGCGCCTTTTTGGTTTTGGACTTCTTTTTGGTCTTTTTCTTGATCTTCTTTTCGACCTTTGCCGTCTTGACGGGCTCGAAGGGCCGCAGTCGCCTGGCTTGCGCCGGCTTTGGAGCGGTGGAAGCGCCCGTCCGGCGGCTCGAGGCCGGGCTGCGCGCGTGTCTTGTCGTCGAGGCGGCTTTCCCGCCGCCCCGGGTGATTCCGCCGCTCAAGGACAGCTCGCGGCGGTTTTTCCGCAGGGTCGCTTCACCGATCCCCGGGACGTTCATCAAATCCTCGATCTTGCGGAATGGCCCGTGCTTGCGGCGATAATCGATGATGGCCCGGGCCTTGACCGGGCCGATGCCATGCAGGTTCTGTTGCAGCGCGGCCGCGTCGGCCTTGTTGATATCGACCTTCGCCGCCCAGCCGGCCGGGGCGAGGCCGACGAGCAGGAAGATGCCGAGGATGAAGAGAAATTTGCGTATCATGGATCGCCTCCTGTGGTTCATGGTTTCCCACGGTGGGTGGGGACAGGCGAATACTGGCCTCGTCGCGGGATAGAAGCAAGTAGGGCAACGAGGGCCTCGGGGGCGCGAGGCGGGCCAGGGGATTTCCCGGAGGATCGATATGAACGAACCTGAGGATCTGGAACGCTTCGCGCGGGCGTGCCCACGGCGGCGCGAGGCGCTGGTCCGGCTTGCGCGCTGGAGCGGGTTCGCGCGCCATTGGCTGCGCGCCGATGAGGAGCTGCTGGCCCGTTTGTGTCGCGATGATCTCGCGCGCGCGCGCAGCTTGGCGGATTATCGCGGGCGGCTGCGTGAACGGCTCTCCGGGATTGAGGATTTCGAAGGGCTGCAACGCGCGCTGCGCCGGTTTCGCAACGCCGAGATGACCCGCATCATCTGGCGCGACCTGAACGGGCTGGGTCCGCTGCGCGAGATCCTGCGGGAGCTCTCCGACCTGGCCGAGAGCTGCATCGATCTGACGCTCGACTGGCTCTACCCGCGTGCCTGCGCCCGCCATGGCACGCCGCGCGACGCCGGCGGCGCGCCCCAGCGGCTGCTGGTGTTGGCGATGGGCAAGCTCGGCGCCTGGGAGTTGAATCTGTCCTCCGATATCGATCTGGTGTTCATTTTCCCCGAGCACGGCCACACCGACGGCGCGCGCGCGTTGGCCAACGAGACCTTCTTCACCCGGCTCGCGCGCGAACTCGCGCGCGCGCTGTCGGCGCGCACCGTCGACGGTTTCGCGTTTCGCGTCGATACCCGCCTGCGCCCGTTCGGCGAGTCCGGTCCGCTGGTCACGAGCCTGGCGGCCTTCGAAACCTATCTGGAGGGACAGGCGCGCACCTGGGAGCGTTATGCGATGATCAAGGCGCGGGTGGTCTCCGGGCCGCCGCGCGAGGCTGCGCGGCTGATGGCCTTGATCGAGCCCTTCGTCTACCGCGGCTATGTCGATTTCGGCGTCATCGCCTCGTTGCGGCGCATGAAGCGGCTGATCGAACGCGAGGTCGGAAAGCGCGGCGCCTGGGCCGACATCAAGCTCGGCCCCGGCGGCATCCGCGAGATTGAATTCATCGCTCAGGCCTTCCAGTTGATCCATGGGGGGCGGGATCGCCGCTTGCGCGTGCGTCCGGTCCTCGATGTGCTCGCGCGCCTCGCCGGGCTCGAACTGCTGCCCGCCTATGTGGTCACGGGGCTGCGCGAGGCCTACGAATTCCTGCGCCGGGTCGAGAACCGTCTGCAAGCATGGCGCGACGAACAGACCCACCGTCTGCCCGCCGACGAGGCCGCGCGTCAGCGTCTGGCCGAGGCGATGGGCTATGCGGAATGGGGTGGCTTCGCGCGCGCGCTCGAGACCCACCGGCGGCGCGTGCAGGGCTATTTCGAGCAGGTGTTCGACTCACCGCAACGTGATGAGGAAGCCGATCCGCCCGACGAGCCGCTGCGCGACGACGCCGCCCGGGTGGCGCGCTGGCTGCTCGAGAGCGGCGCCGATTCGCAGTGGCGGGACGAACTCGTTTCGTGGCTTGCGAGCGGCGAACTGCGTGCCCTCGACGCCCGGGGTCAGCGCCGCCTGGACCGTCTGATGCCGCTGTTGCTCGGCGCCGCCCGCGGTCAGCGGGTCGGTCGCGAGGTGTTGCCCCGTCTGCTCGAGCTGGTGCGTCGCGTGGCGCGGCGCGGCAACTACCTCGAGCTACTGATCGAGAACCCGTTGGCGATCTCGCAACTGGTGCGGCTGTTCGCCGCCAGCCCGTGGATCGCCGAGCAACTGACCCGTTATCCGGTATTGCTCGATGAGCTGCTCGACCCACGCCGCCTGTATGCGCCGTTGACGCCGGAGGCCTTGGGCGCTGAGCTCGAGGCCCTGCTCGCGCATATCGACCCCGACGACCTCGAACAATCGATGGAGCGCCTGCGCCAGTTCGCGCGCGGCAACCGCCTGCGCGTCGCCGCCGCCGACCTCGCCGGCCTGCTGCCGGTCGCCACCGTCTCCGACTACCTCTCGGCGATCGCCGACCGCGTGCTCGACGCCGCGCTGCGCCTGGCGCTGCGCGAGCTGCGCCGCCGTCATGGCGATCCGCAAGACATCGAAGGCGACGACAGCGGCTTCGTCGTCATCGCCTATGGCAAGCTCGGTGGCCACGAACTCGGCTACGGCTCCGATCTCGATCTGGTCTTCGTGCATGGCGCGCGCGCGCCCGCCGGCGTCACCGACGGTCCGCGCCCGGTGCCGAATGAGCAGTTCTATATCCGTCTCGGCCAGCGCCTGGTGCATATCGTTACCACCCGCACCCACTCCGGGCGGCTCTACGAGATTGACATGCGGCTGCGACCGAACGGCGCCTCCGGGTTGCTCGCGGTCTCGCTCGGCGCCTTCGCCCGCTACCAGCGCGAGCAGGCCTGGACCTGGGAGCATCAAGCGCTGGTGCGCGCGCGTCCGGTGACGGGTGACCGCGCGCTGACCGAACGCTTTCAGGCCTTGCGCCGCGAGATTCTGACCCGCCCTCGCGACGCCTCCCGGCTGCGCCGTGAAGTGCTCGGGATGCGGGAGAAGATGCGCGCCGCGCTGGACCGTTCCGATGCCCGTGAGTTCGATCTCAAGCAGGGCGCGGGTGGTATCGTCGATATCGAATTTATGGTTCAATATGCAGTCTTGCGCTGGGCCCATGCGCATCCCGACCTGGCCGACGAGACCAGCACCCTCGGCCTGTTGCGTCGGCTCGCCGGGCACGGCCTGCTGCCGCGGGACGAGGCCGGCGCGCTCGCCGCCGCCCTCGAGCGCCTGCGCGGCCTGGCGCATCGTCGCGCCCTGGCCGGGGAGCCGGCGCGCGTCGCCGACGATGAATTGCGCGATACGCGCGCCCGCGTCAGCGCGGCCTGGCGCCGCCTGATGCGGTCATCGGGTTCGTCCGGCCCGGTCGCGGGCTAGCAGGCTGTTGAAAAACGCGGTTTTTCAACAGCCTGTGCGCGGCACAGGGAAGTGCCGCCATTTTCAGTGGCTGTAAGCCATTGAAAATGAAGGAAGCGGGAAACCGCGTTTTCTGCTTCCGTGGTTGAAAAAGCCCAGGGAAGGGCTTTTTCAACATCCTGCTAGAGAGAGTCAGAGTCTAGGAGTTCGAGCATGCAAACAATGGCCGATCGTGACGGCGTCATCTGGATGGACGGCGAGATGGTGCCCTGGCGCGAGGCCAAGGTCCATGTCCTGACCCATACCCTGCACTACGGCATGGGCGTCTTCGAGGGCGTGCGCGCCTACCACGCCGACCAGGGCACCGCGATCTTCCGTCTGCGCGAGCACACCCAGCGGCTGTTCCGATCGGCCAAGATCCTCGGCATGCCGATCCCGTTCGACGGCGCCGCGATCGACGAGGCCCAGCTCGCGGTGCTGCGCGAGAACCACCTGGATTCCGCTTACCTGCGCCCGATGTGCTACTACGGCGCCGAGGGCATGGGCTTGCGCGCCGACAACCTGCGCGTGCACTGCATGGTCGCGGCCTGGGAATGGGGCAGCTATCTCGGCGCCGACAACATGGAGAAGGGCATCCGCATCCATACCTCCTCGTTCAGCCGCCACCATGTCAACGTCACCATGTGCAAGGCCAAGGCCAACGGCAACTACATGAACTCGATGCTGGCCTTGCAGGAAGCGATCGACAACGGCTATGACGAGGCCCTGTTGCTGGATACCGAGGGCTATGTCGCCGAGGGCAGCGGCGAGAACATCTTCCTCGTCGTCGACGGCGGACTGGTCACTCCCGACCTGACCTCCGCGCTCGACGGCATCACCCGTCGCACCATCATCGAGCTGGCCGGCGAACTCGGCATCCCGGTGCGCGAGAAGCGCATCACCCGCGACGAGGTCTACATCGCCGACGAGGCCTTCTTCACCGGCACCGCGGCCGAGGTCACGCCGATCCGCGAGGTCGACAAGCGCGTGATCGGCGACGGTCGGCGGGGTCCAATCACCGAAAAGCTGCAAAGCCTCTACTTCGACCTCGTCCACGGCCGCGTCGAGGCCCACCGCGACTGGCTGAGCTACGTCTGACGCAGACTCGTTCGCGCCCGCTTCGTCCATCGGGAGCCATCCGGGCATCCACCCGGCGCGGCCTTCTTCCTCCACCGCTTCGGAAGCACACGAATCACGGTCGACTTGATTCCTGTCACGCAAATGACAGCCGGGCCGGCTATGCTGTCGCACACTGGCCGCCAAAGAGTGGCCGATATCCGCTGGAGGAGACTGAATGAAACGCAATACGCTGATTGCGATGCTGCGCGACATGCTGCTCGCCCGCGCCTTCGAGGAGCGCGCGGCGAAGGAGTACACGCAAGGCAACATCGCTGGCTTTTTGCATCTCTATCCGGGCGAGGAGGCGGTCGCAGTGGGCGTGCTGCATGCCGCCGAGCCTGGTGACTATGTGGTCAGCACCTACCGTGAGCACGTCCACGCCCTGGTGCGCGGTGTGTCGGCGCGCGCGGTGATGGCCGAGTTGTTCGGTCGAAAAAGCGGTTGCAGCGGCGGCATGGGTGGTTCGATGCACCTGTTCGACGCCGAGCGCCGCTTCATGGGGGGCTATGGCATCGTCGGCGAAACCTTTCCGGTGGCGACCGGCATCGGCTATGCGATCGCGATGCGTGAGTTGCCGGAGGCGGTGATCTGCTTCTTTGGCGATGGCGCGGTGAATCAGGGCACCTTCCATGAGTCGCTGAACATGGCCGCCTTGTGGCAATTGCCGGTGCTGTTCGTGTGCGAGAACAACCGCTATCAGATCGGCACCGAGATCCATCGGCATTCCGCCGTGACCGAGGTCTACAAGCGCGCCTGCGGCTACCGCATCCCGGCCGAGCGCATCAACGGCATGGACGTGATCGAGGTCTATCGCGCCACCCAATCCGCGTTGCAACGCATCCGCGAAGGGACCGGGCCACAGTTCCTCGAGATCGAGACCTATCGCTTCCGTGGCCACTCGATGGCCGATCCGGGAAGTTATCGTCCCAAGGTGGAGGTACAGGCCTTCCAGGAAGAAGACCCGATTACCGTGGTGCTCGAGGAGACCCTCCCCGATTATCCCAGCGCTGAACACCTCAACGCGATCGGGCGCGACAACATCGAACATCTGCGCAAGCACATCCATGAGGAAGGGCTGCTTGGCATCGGGGAGGTCGAGCAGCTGCGCCGCGAGATCGCCGAGGAGGTCGAAGACGCGGTGCGCTTCGCCAGCGAAAGCCCGGAACCGACGATGGCCGATGCGTTCGCCGCGCTGAACTGCAACCGCGGACAGGAGGTGCTGATCTGATGGCCGGCGAAGTCTTGTTGTGGCAGGCGCTGAATCGCGCGCTGGATGCCGAGATGGAGAGCGACGACAGCGTCTTCACCCTCGGCGAGGATGTCGGCCTGTACGGCGGCAGCTATCGCGTCACCGAGGGGCTGTATGCGAAATACGGTGAATGGCGGGTGCGCGACACCCCGATCTCGGAGGGTGGCTTCACCGGCCTGGGGGTCGGCGCGGCGATGGTCGGCATGCGCCCGGTGGTCGAGATCATGACCATCAACTTCGCGCTGCTGGCGCTCGATGCGATCATCAACATGGCGGCGAAGATCCCGTTCATGTCGGGAGGCCGGTTTCCGATGCCGCTGGTGGTGCGCATGCCCGGCGGCGTCGCCAAGCAGCTTGCGGCGCAGCATTCGCAACGTCTCGAACATACCCTGATGAACGTCCCCGGGCTGCGTATCGCGGTTCCCGCCACGCCCCAGGACGCTTGGTGGCAAACGCGCCAGGCGATTCGTTCCAACGAGCCGGTGATCGTCCTCGAGCATGAGCTGCTGTACTTCAGCAAGGGGCCGCTGGATACCAGGCTGGAGGCGCCGCCGATGCATCGCGCGGCGGTGCGGCGCACGGGAAGCGACCTCACCATCGTCAGCTACTCGCGTACCGCGTTGTTGACGGAGCAGGCCGCCACGCGGCTCGCCGCCGAAGGGATCGAGGCCGAGGTCATCGACCTGCGCAGCCTGCGCCCGATCGATTGGGATCGTTGCGCCGAATCGGTCGCCAAGACCCATCGTCTGCTGATCGTCGAGGAAGACTGCCTGTTCGCCGGCGCCGGTGCCGAGCTCGCCGCGACTCTCGGCGAGCGCTGCTTCTTCGATCTCGACACCCCGGTGCGGCGCCACGCCGGGCTGGATATCCCGACCCCGTACAACGGCGCGCTGGAGGCAGCGAGCATCCCGACGGTATCGAGCATCGTCGAGGCCGCGCGCGCGCTGGCCAACGAAGGAGCCCAAGCATGAAGAGCGAAGCGATCAAGATGCCGGTATTGTCCGACACCATGGAGACCGGTCACCTGGCGCGCTGGATGAAGGCCCCGGGCGATCGGGTGCGCAAGGGCGATGTGCTTGCCGAGATCGAATCGGACAAGGCGGCGATGGATCTCGAAGCCTTCGACGACGGCTGGTTGGCCGGCCCGCTGGCCGCGCCGGGCAGTGATCTTCCGGTCGGCGCGGTACTCGGCTATATCGTCGATACGCCCGAGGTGCGCGAGGTCGAAGCCACGCCGCCAGCGGGCAACGAGGACGCCGCGCCGGCGGCGGCCACGGAGCCCGAGGCCGATCCGCAAACCCAGGTCGAGCCGCCTCTCGCACCGCCCTCCGCCGCGACGCCTCCGCCCGCGCCGGCACGGAAGGTTCCGCCGGCGGATGGCGCTCTCCGCGCATCACCCTACGCGCGCGCGCTCGCGCGGGAACTCGGCATCGATCCCGCCGGCGTGGCGTCCGGGCCGGATGGCGTGGTGCGCAGCGCCCAGGTGATCGCCGCCGCGCTGCGTGGCCCGGAGCCGGACCTCGATGCCGGGCCGGAATGGCACTACAAACTGATGATGCCGATGCACCGCGCGGTGGCCGAGAACATGATCGCGACGCTGCAAACGCCGACCTTCCAGGTCCAGGCCGAGCTGGCGATCGAGCCGCTGCATCAGGCCGCGAAGTCGCGCAAGCTGTCGTTGTCCCTGGCGCTGGCGCGCGCGCTGGCGGTCTGCGTGACGCGCCACCCGATGTTCAACGCGGTCTACACCCCGCGCGGCCTGGCGACGCGGCGGCGCGTCGATGTCGGCATCGCGGTGGACGTGCCCGGCGGGCTGGTCACCCCGGTGATCCGCGATGCCGCGGCCCGTCCATTGGCGGAGCTGGCCGAGGACTGGCGCATCCTGAAGGAGAAGACGCGCAAGCAGCGTCTCGCCGCCGAGGACTACCAGGGCGCGACCATCTATCTCTCCAACCTCGGGGTCTTTCCGGTGGTGCGGCACTTCACCGCGATCGTGCCGCTGGGAGCCGCCGCGATCCTGGCCTTGGGCGCGGCGCGCGACGGCATCGCGGGCTTCACCCTGAGCTGTGACCACCGCGTGGTCTACGGCGCCGACGCGGCGCGCTTCCTGACCAGCCTGGAAGAACTGCTGAACGATCCGGAGAGCTGGCTGGCATGAACACCGAATACGATTTTCTGGTCATCGGCGGCGGCCCCGGAGGCACCCCGGTGGCGATGGCGCTGGCGCGCGCCGGCCGATCCGTGCTGTTGGTCGAGAACGGCCCGGGGCTTGGGGGTACCTGCCTGTTCGAAGGCTGCATCCCATCGAAGATCCTGCGTGAATCGGCGCGCCGCCTGCGCGAGATCCGCGAAGCGGCCCGCTTCGGTTTGTGTCTGCCGAGTCTCGACAGCCGCATCGACTGGTACGCCATCCAACAGCGCAAGCGGCATATCCTGAAGCAGCGGAGCGAAGCCGCGATCGCGCGCGCCGGCGCCTTGCCGAAGCTGGAGCTGGTCTTCGGCCACGCCGCGTTTCGCGATGCGCGGCGCGCGCTCGTTACGCCGGGCGAGGGCGAGCCGGCCGAGATCGGTTTCGGCCGGGCGGTCATCGCCACCGGCTCGGCGCCGACGCGACCGCCGATCCCCGGCGTCGACCATCATCGCGTGATCGACAGCGAGACGCTGCTCGACATCGACCACATCCCCGAGCGCCTGATCGTCATCGGCGGTGGGCCGATCGGCGTCGAACTCGGCCAGATCTTCCATACCTTCGGCAGCCAGGTGACCCTGCTCGAAGCCGCGCCGCGCATCCTCGGCCCGGTCGACGCCGAGCTCGCCGGGCGGCTCGAGGCGCGCATGCGCGACGACGGCATCGAGCTCTTCACCGGTTGTCGGGTCGAACGCATCGACAACACCGGTGGCGGCGTCTTCGTAAGCTATCAGGATGCCGACGGTCAGGCGTGGCATCGATTCAGCGAACAGGTCTTGCTGGTCACCGGCCGGCATCCGCGCGTGGAAGGACTCGGCCTTGAGCATACCGGCGTGCGCCACGGTCCACATGGCATCGAGGTCGACGAACACCTGCAAACCAGCGAGCCGGGCCTGTATGCGCTCGGCGACGTCGTCGGCGCGCCCGCCTTTGCCCACTGGGCCGGCGCGCAGGCGCTGTCCCTGGCGCGCCATCTGCTTGGCCGGCCGGCGGCCTTTCCGCGTCCGCGGTACAACAGCGCGGTGATTTTCAGCGAGCCTGAACTCGGTATTGCCGGTCTCACTGAATCCCAGGCGCGCGAGGCCGGCATCGATTACGCTGTCGCGCGCTACGATTTCGCCGGCGATGCGCGCGCCCAGATCGCCGGTCGCGCCGACGGCCTGCTGAAAATCCTCTACGAGCAAGGCAGTCACCGCGTGATCGGCGTCCACGCCCTGGTCGAAGGTGCCGACGATCTGATCGGCGAGGCCGCGCTCGCGATCCATGCCGGGGTCACCCTCGAAGCGCTCGCCAGCAGCATCCATCCGCATCCGACGCTGACCGAATCCTTCGCCCAGGCGGCTCGCGCCGCACTCGCGGGCTGATCGATCCGCCAACGGTCGGCGGGCGGCGAAACGCCAGGTGAAACGAGGCGCAATGCTCCCGCAGCATCCGCCCCGACAAGGCGGAGGCCCGATCAAGCGTAGCGGATCGGGCAGCGATGCCATTGCGCGGCCCCGCCGCAGCCGGTGCCGCGGTACTTGAGCCGGCCTACAGCGATTTTTTGCCATATGGGCGTAGGTTCGATCAAGCGAGCGGACCGGGCGACAGCGCCAAGCCTTTGAAACCGGGAAACGTCAAGCGGTATGAAGCGCGATGGCTCTGCCCTCGCTTGAATTGGTATCGGGCATTGGCTACAGTGCTTCATTCCGACCGAAACGTTCGGTCATACAGCTGGGGGTGCCCGCGCGGGCTGAGAGATACCCTTGGAACCTGATCCAGTTCATACTGGCGGAGGGAAGCTGGCGCCCGTGGCCCGCTGTTTTCCGCCACGGAGAATCCCATGAGCGCCATTCCCGACGAGTTCATCCGCCGCGCCTCGGTTCTTTCCGAGGCGGTTACGAAGCCGTTTTCCGGCTCCCGCAAGATCTATGTGCAGGGTTCGCGCGCGGATATCCGCGTGCCGATGCGCGAGATTACGCAATCGCCGACACCCGCCAGCTTCGGCGCCGAGGAGAATCCACCGATCCCGGTCTATGACACCTCCGGCCCCTTTACCGACCCGGCAATCCAGATCAACCTGATGAAGGGGTTGCCAGACGTGCGTGGCGCCTGGATCGCCGAGCGTGATGATAGCGAGCAACTGGATGGCCCGAGTTCCGAGTATGGCCGCGCGCGCCAGCATGATCCCGAGCTTGCGCACCTGCGTTTCGAGCACATCCGCGCCCCCCGGCGCGCCCGGGAGGGCTGCAACGTCACCCAGATGCACTATGCGCGCCGGGGGATCGTCACGCCAGAGATGGAGTTCGTCGCGATTCGCGAGAACCAGCGGCTCGACGAGCTGCGCGCCGACCCGCGCTACGCCCGCCTGCTGCGCCAGCATCCGGGCGAGGCCTTCGGCGCGCGTCTGCCGGAGCGTGTGACGCCGGAATTCGTGCGCGACGAGGTCGCCGCCGGTCGCGCCATCATCCCGGCCAACATCAACCACCCCGAGCTGGAGCCGATGATCATCGGGCGCAATTTCCGCGTCAAGATCAACACCAACATCGGCAACTCCGCGGTGACCTCGTCGATCGCCGAGGAGGTCGAGAAGATGGCTTGGTCCGCGCGCTGGGGCGGTGATACCCTGATGGATCTGTCGACCGGCAAGAACATCCACGAAACCCGGGAATGGATCCTGCGCAACTCGCCGATGCCGATCGGCACGGTGCCGATCTACCAGGCGCTGGAGAAGGTCGATGGCAAGGCCGAGGAGCTGACCTGGGAGATCTTCCGCGACACCCTGATCGAGCAGGCCGAGCAGGGCGTCGATTACTTCACCATCCACGCCGGGGTGCGGCTGGCCTATGTGCCGCTGACCGCCGATCGCGTTACCGGGATCGTTTCGCGCGGTGGCTCGATCATGGCCAAGTGGTGTCTGGCGCACCACCAGGAGAACTTCCTCTACACCCATTTCGAGGACATCTGCGAGATCATGAAGGCCTATGATGTCGCCTTCAGCCTGGGTGACGGTCTGCGTCCCGGTTCGATCGCCGATGCCAACGATGCGGCCCAGTTCAGCGAGCTCGAGACCCTGGGCGAGTTGACCCGGATCGCCTGGAAACATGACGTACAGGTCATGATCGAAGGCCCGGGCCATGTGCCGATGCAGATGATCAAGGAGAACATGGACAAGGAGTTGACTGACTGCTTCGAGGCGCCATTCTACACGCTTGGGCCGCTGACCACCGACATCGCGCCGGGCTACGACCACATCACCTCCGGCATCGGCGCGGCCAACATCGGCTGGTACGGTTGCGCGATGCTGTGTTATGTGACCCCGAAGGAGCATCTCGGCCTGCCGAATAAAGACGACGTGCGCGAGGGCATCATCACCTACAAGATCGCGGCCCATGCCGCGGACCTGGCGAAAGGCCACCCGGGCGCGCAGCTGCGCGACAACGCATTGTCGAAGGCGCGTTTCGAGTTCCGCTGGGAGGATCAGTTCAACCTTGGCCTCGATCCAGATCGCGCGCGCGAGTTCCACGACGAGACGCTGCCGAAGGATTCGGCCAAGGTGGCGCACTTCTGTTCGATGTGCGGGCCGCATTTCTGCTCGATGAGGATCTCCCAGGACGTGCGCGAATACGCGGCCGGGAAAGGAATCGGCGACGTCGACATCGCGCTCGAGGTCGGCCTGAAGGAAAAGGCCGAGGAGTTCCGCGAGCAGGGCGCGGAGATCTACAAGGAGGTCTGATGTCCGGCTGTCGGATGCGGGAGGCTGCCGCTTTCCGATGCGCCGCGCTCGATCGGGTCCGCGGTTTTTGAGGGTCGATGACCGCGCTACTTCGCGCCGGGGGGCGGTTGGCCCGCATTTCTCACCAGCGTTCGTAGCGAGACGGATCCAGGGCGTGCCATTGGGTCGTCGCAGTAGAAGGATGGTGAGAAATGCGGGTTAGAGACTGCCCCAGGTGTTCTTACGCTTGCGCATGTGCAGGCGCGGCAGGATCAGCCCGATCAGGATGCCGCCGAAGGTCACCAGCGCGCCGTTCACCAGCCATTTCTGTGCCGAGGTGTTCGAGAGCTCCTGGTTCTCTTGTTTCAGTTCCTCGATCTGCCGCACCAGCGAGACCTGTTTCTTGCGCAGCTCGTTTCGCTCATTGTTGACGCGTACCGCGTTGGCGGAGACCCGTTGCAGTTCCTCGTACTTGCGCGCCAGCTCGTCGCGTTCTCGTTGCAGGCGGGCGTTGCTGGCTTCCAGCTCGCTGTTCTCGCGTTGCGCCTTGGAGAGTCTCGCGGCCAGTTGGTCAGGCTCGGCCTGCAGCGCTTCGAGACGCTGGCGCATCTCGGCGAGTTGCGCGCGCGCGGCGGGTTCCTTCATCAGTTGGTGCAGCAGTACATAGCCGGTCTTGCCGCTTTTTGTGCGTACATGGGCGTAGCCGGTTTTCTTGTTGATCGAGAGGACCTCGACCGGATAGCCGGCCGGCAGGCGGCGCAGGATTTTGAAGCGCGGGCCCTCGCCGGCGCGCATCATGATCCGGGTCTGGTCGGAGATGTAGCGGGTCTCGGCGCGCAAGGGGGCGGCGAGCAGCAAGGGCAGCAGCGTCAGCAGCAATGGCAGTCTAAGGGCGTTCACGTCGATCTCTTGTTGGGAGAGGGGTCCGCCGATTATGCCACAGCCATGTCTTCGCGAGAGAGTGCTCCTAGCCCGGAGCGTCGCCTGCCAGCAACAGCTCCAGCAGCGCCTTTTGCGCATGCAGGCGGTTTTCGGCCTCGTCCCAGACCACGCTTTGCGGCCCGTCGATGACCTCGGCCGCGACTTCTTCGCCGCGATGCGCCGGCAGGCAGTGCATGAACAGTGCGTCGGAGCGGGCCTGGCTCATCACGCGGCGGTCGACCTGGTAGCCGGCGAAGGCGGCCTCTCGGGCTTTTTGTTCCTCTTCCTGTCCCATGCTGGCCCAGACGTCGGTGACCACCAGATCGGCGTCGCGCGCGGCTTCCAGCGGATCGCGCACGATCTGGCAACGCGAGCCGGCCGCGCCGAGGATCGCCGGATCGGGATCGTAGCCTTCGGGACAGGCGATGCGCAGCTTGAAATCGAACTGACGCGCGGCGTTGATGTAGGAGTGGCACATATTGTTGCCATCGCCGATCCAGGTCGCGGTCTTACCCTGCATCTCTCCGTGCTGTTCGTACCAGGTCTGCATGTCGGCGAGCAGTTGGCAGGGGTGCAGCAGGTCGGTCAGGCCGTTGATCACCGGGACTCGCGAATACGCGGCGAAGGTCTCTACGGTGGCCTGCTCGAAGGTGCGGATCATCACCGCGTCGACCATCCGCGACAACACCCGGGCGGCGTCTTCGAGCGGTTCGCCCCGCCCGAGCTGGGTATCGCGCGACGAAAGGAAGATCGCGCCGCCGCCGAACTGGATCATGCCCGCTTCGAACGAGACCCGGGTGCGGGTCGATGCCTTGTCGAAGATCATGCCAAGCACGCGGTTCTTCAGCAGCTCGTGCGGCTCGCCGGCGTGCTGGAGGCGTTTGAGTTCGATCGCGCGCCGGATCAGGGCCATCGGCTCGTTGTCGCGCAGATCGAGCAGGCTGAGGAAATGGCGGGGTGGCTGACGCGGGCTCATCATGCGGCCTCGCTGGCGACGAAGGCGCCGATCAGCCGGCCGAGGCCATCGACCAGTTCCTCGATCTCGGCATCGCTGATCACCAGTGGCGGCAGCAGGCGCACCACATGGCCGGCGGTGACGTTGATCAGCAGCCCCTGGTCGAGCGCGCGGTTCACCAGCCCGCCGCATGGGCGCTCCAGTTCGATGCCGATCATCAGGCCGCGCCCGCGGATTTCGGTCACGCCGTCGAGTCCGCCGACGCGTTCGCGCAGGCTCGCCATCAGGCGTTCGCCGGCGTCCGCCGCGCGCGCCACCAGGGCCTCCTGGTCCAGGGTCTCGATCGTGGCCGACGCGGCGGCGCAGGCCAGCGGATTGCCGCCGAAGGTCGAACCGTGAGTGCCGGGGCCGAGCACCTCGGCGGCCGCCCCCGAGGCCAGGCAGGCGCCGATCGGCACGCCGTTGCCGAGCGCCTTGGCCAGGGTCATCACGTCGGGCGTGACGGCCTCGTGCTGGCAGGCGAACCAGCGGCCGGTACGTCCCATCCCGGTCTGGATCTCGTCGAGCATCAGCAGCCAGTGATGGGCGTCGCACAGTGCGCGCAGATCGCGCAGGTAGCCGTCGGTCGGCACGCGGACGCCGCCCTCGCCCTGGATCGGCTCGACCAGCACCGCGACGACCTCGTCGCTGTTTTCCGCGATCCGGCGGATGGCTTCCAGATCATCGAATGGCACCCGGATGAAGCCGCCGACGAGCGGTTCGAAGCCAGCCTGTACCTTGCGGTTGCCGGTCGCGCTGAGTGTCGCCATGGTGCGGCCGTGGAAGCTGTTCTCGGCAACGATGATAGTCGGCGTGGCGATGCCGCGGGCGTGCCCATGCAGGCGGGCGAGCTTGATCGCGGCCTCGTTGGCCTCGGCGCCGGAGTTGCCGAAGAACACCCGGTCCATGCCCGCCAGCGAGGTCAGGCGCTCGCCCAGCTCGCGCTGGCGGGCGATGCCATACAGATTGGATGTGTGCACCAGCCGCCCGGCCTGCTCGCACAGCGCCTGGGTAACCCTTGGATGGGCGTGACCGAGAGCGCAGACCGCGATTCCGCCGATAGCGTCCAGGTAGGCCTTGCCGTTCTCATCGAACAGGCGACAACCTTCGCCATGGTGGAAGGTGACAGGCAGGCGCGCGTAGGTCGCCATCAACGGGTTGGGCATGGCCGGGTCATCCAGTGTTGCGGAAAAACAAAAAAGGCCGCCCGGAGGCCGCCTTGCCTTGTCCCGGAATCGGACAGGAATTCCCTGGCCGACTTCCGTAAAACCCTAAACCTTAACCTATCCGGGAGTATCCGGCAAGAGTTGGTTTCCCTGGCGTCTCCCCATTTTTTCATCTCATTGCCCCCAGTAAGCCGGGCGCATCAGCGAACAGGTCGGGTGGTGGCGCGGTAGCTCCCGAATGCCGCCTTCGGCGCAACCAGGGGTGGAAGATGACCCGGGCTGCGCTGAACAGGTGTTGCCAGCTGGCCAACAGGCTGTAGAACGGGAAGATCGGAGATTTCCGGGGTTTCTGGCGTCGGGCTTTCTCCAGCCGTTTGCCGCCTTCTTCCTGATAGGATGCCAGCAGGGCCCAAGCCAGACTTGCCAGCGCCACCAGGTTCTGCAACGTAGTGAAACGCCGTGCCTGCACGCCCTCCAGATCAAATCCCTGCTCGGTGAACCGGTCGCCTTCCTCGCAGGCCCAACGGTCCAGGTAACTGTGAATCAATCGCTGCCGTCCAGCTCACCTCGTCATGTTTGGCCAGCATGCGGGAGATCCGTTTCTGGGTGTGGTGCAGCCGACAGGGCTCCTTGAGCGATCGGGCGATCTCCGACTGCTTGAGCGTGCCGCTGGTGAGAA
>JALVEB010000198.1 GCA_027008705.1 Sedimenticola sp.
ATCGATCGCCGAAAGAATGCCGTAGGAAAGGTTGTACAGCGTACCGTGACGATTGACGTGGGCCTGACAAAAACCCCGCTGGCCATGGGTCAGCTTGCAGCGCCAGGGACACAGATTACAACGCGTTGCGCCACTATCGAGCCGTTCCTGCAGACGGGTTTCGACCAAGCGGTACTGGTCGAGGTTACGGGCGGTAAGATTCATAGGGCTTCCAGCAGACGGGAATCGCAATGTAGCACAGGATCCGCCCCACTGTATCGCGAAACAACCGGATTCACAGGGCAATCGCGCTTCATTTCGCTTGAGGTTTCCTGGTTTCAAAGGGTTAGCGCTGTAGGCCGGTTCAGGTACCGCGGAACCGGCTGCGGCGGGGCCGCGCAATTGCGCCGCGGCCCGATCCGCTACGCTTGATCGGGCCTATGCCTTGTCTGGTCAATGGCATTTCACAGGCTGTTGAAAAACACGGTTTTTCGACTGCCTGCGCGCGGTACATGGATGTGCCGCCATTTTCAATGGCCATAAGCCATTGAAAATGAAGGAAGCAGGAAACCGCGTTTTCCGCTTCCGTAGTTGAAAAGCCCACGGAAGGGCTTTTTCAACACCCCGTCAAGCGTGATTGCCCTGCCTTGGGGAGCATGGATGTATACTCATCGCCCTTGGGCGGCGAGTATACACCGCGCCTTTAGCCACCGGATTCCAAGCATGTCCCGCATCACGCGCGAAAATCTCCTCTATATGGCGCTCGCCAGCATCCTCGTCGTCGGAGGCTACTGGTTTCTGCGTTATGCCTACCATGTAGCCGACAAGCTGCCATTCACGCAGGAGATCGTGCTGATCGTCCTCGGCACCATCATCACCATGCTGATTACCGCGCTGCTGCTGAACAAGCAGACCGAGGTAGAGCTGAAGAAAGAAGAAAACATCAAGTTCATCGAGCTGAAAACCGGCATCTATCTGGAATTGCTCGATCACATCCAGGACATCATGCTCGGCGGCTCCGTCCACGACGAAGACCGCATCCGCCTGCGCATCCTCGCCCACAAACTGGCCATCGCCGCGTCACCGGAGGTACTCGCCCAGTTCGAGAAACTGATCGAATGCTTCACCCGCGTGACACGCGATGACGAGGTCGGAAGCGACGATGTCGATCTCCTGATGGAGGAACTGGCGCGGCTCTCGATCCATATCCGCCACGACCTGATCGGCGACCTCGACGAGCGCGCCGGCGCCGATCAGACCCAGGTGAAACAACAAATCCTCGACAACGCCGACGCCTTCGAGGACTGAACCCCAGCGCAGCGCGCGGCGGCGGCCGACCGTCCCCAAAGACTACCGGCCCTCTTCCTCCGATGACTGAAACCGCCGCGTCAGCGGGGAATGCCGCGCCGGCAGGCGTTTCTTGCGCTGAATCTTCACGCCGGGCAAGGCGAAGCGGAGCTCGCCATAGCCGGCATAGTGCGGCAACTTGCGCCCCAGCGCCTCGATCACCGCCCGACCCTGCGCGCCGATGAAAGCGAACGGGGGCGCTTGGTTGTCCGCGTCCAGCCAGACCACGGCGATCTTGTCTCGATCCGGCGCGGGCTTCCCGACCCGCCGCAAGGCGGCCCCGGCAAAGCGGTTGTCCCAGCCCATCACCCACACCGCGCCGCGCATCGGCAAGGCCGCCAACTCGCGATCGGTCTTCACCTCGATGTTTTGATAACGTCGCGCCCAACGCGCCGCCAGAGCCCGCCATGCGGGCAGATCGGCGCTCGCGGCGGGAAGCACCAGTAACTGCCGGGGCGCGCCGAACAGACGACCCAGCGCGCTCGGTTTCTCGCCCTCGTCGAGCAGCCGGAAAAGCTGGTATTCCGGATCCAGCGACAACGCCAGCGGGCGTTCGTCGAGATCCAGATCCAGCTTCGCCGTGGCGCCGTTCAGATCCACCTCGCGCCACAGCGGCTCCCGCCGCGCGAAGTCGATGCGTATCGGCACCGACAAACGATAGTGCCCGCCTGGCTGCACCTGCGCGATGCGCAGATGCAGCCGCCAGCGATCGCCATGACGCGCCAGGCCCACCTGTTGCAACGCCAGCCGTGGCGCGCCGACGCCGTGGAGCAAAGGATCGACCAGATCGGCCAACGAGCCGTCGGCGGCCTGCTCGAACGCCGCGATCAGATCATCGAACGCCGCCTTGCGGAAACGCCACTGGCGATAGAAATCACGCAGAGCCTGAAAGAAACGGGCATCGCCGAGCCGGCGCCGGATCTGGTGAAACAGCATCAGGGATTTGTCGTAACCCACTGCCTGACTGCGGTCACCGTGCCTGGATACGAAGCGGGAAAGCGGAAAATCACGTCCCTGCGCGGCGAAGTTGGTGAAACGTTCCAGCGCCGCGCGGCGATAGGCCGCGCCATCGCCCTTGCGCTCGCGCAACAGGTAATCGGAAAGATAGGCCGTCAGGCCCTCGCTCCAATTGCCCTGGCGATAGTCGACATAGACCCCATTCCCCCACCAGTTGTGCAGAATCTCATGCGGCAACGAGGTATGGGTGATGAACGGCAGGCGCATCACGCGCGAGCCGAGCAACGTGAACGACGGCATGCCGTAACCGGTCTGCCAGCGGTTTTCGACCACGGCGAACTTGGCATAGGGATAGGCATCGATCAGACGAGAGTAGAAATCCAGGTACTTCGCGCTGGCATCGAGATAGCGCTTCGCCAATGGCGCATCCGGCTCCAGCAGCCAGACCTCCCGCGTCGTCGGCCGATCGCCGCGACGATACACCTGATATCGATCAGCGAGCACATAGAGATCGTCCTGCGGATGGGGCTCGCGCCAGCGCCAGACCGGCCCATCGCGCCTCCCCTCCCCCTGGCTGAGAACGCGCCAGCCATCCGGCGCCTCGACCCGCAGCGAAAACGCTTGCAGGCTGCCCGGCAGCCACGCATACCAGCCCGACGCGCCATCGAGAAAGACGCCCTTCTCCGAAAGCATGCCGCGCGGCATGTCGCCGAGTCGGGTCTTCTCCGCGATGCCATCGAGGCCGCCGGCGTAGCGCAGCGTCAGGCGCTTGCCGGCCAGCGCCGGGTCGATCCGATAGGCGCGCAATGAACCGCGCGCGGCCTGCGCGGTCAGACCGGGAACCGGCTCCAGTTTCAAGGCCCGGTTCAGCAGCAGCTCGGCGGACTCAGGCAGCCGCTCCGGAAGTTGCAGCCGATCCTCCACCTGGATACGGCCCTGCTCCGGTTGCAAGCGCAGGCGCAGGCCGTGCCCAACCAGCGGCGGCGTCTCTCCGCCCCAGGCCGAAAGACCGGTCGCACAGCAAAGAATCATGGACAAACAGACCTGCTTCAAACTCATAATGGACGCTCTGATTTCATGACCGACGCCATACCATCCCAACGAGGTTCCCCCGTGCATTCGACACCCCGCATCCCCCTGATCCTGCTTGTTCTCGCCCTGGCCGGCTGTTTTCCGGCGGCGCAGACCCGCATCGCGCCCGCGTCGCGCGCACCGACGCCAGGAGAACCCCTGGTGCTCGACCTGAAGCGCGCCGAATCGCTCGACCAGTTGATCCGGCAACTTGTCGACAAACGCGTGGTATTCGTCGGCGAGACGCATAACCGCGTCGACCACCACGAGCTCCAGCTCGCGGTGCTGAAAGGCCTGCAAGCCCAGGGCGAGCCATTGGCGCTCGGTGTCGAATGGTTCCAGCGACCCCAGCAAAAGGTACTGGACGACTACCTCGCCGGGCGCATCGACGAGGCCACCCTGCTCGAACGCAGCGGCTGGTATCAGCGCTGGCGCTTCGACTACCGGCTGTATCGGCCGATCATCCGCTACGCCCGCGAGCACCGGATACCGATCGTCGCGCTGAACGCCGAGAAAGAACTTACCAGCGCGATCGGCGAGAAAAGCATCGCCGGCCTCTCCCCCGGACTCACGCAACGCCTGCCCGGTGAGATCGACCGCGGCGACAAGCGTTATGAAGCGCGTATCCACGAAAGCTATAACCAACACCCGGGCAAAAAGCATCCGTTTCAAAACTTCCTCGACGTCCAGCTCACCTGGGACGAAACCATGGCCGAAACCGCCGCGAACTACCTGCGCCGACATCCCGACAGGCGCCTGCTGATCCTCGCCGGCAGCGGCCACATCGCCTGGAAGAATGGCATCCCGGACCGCCTGACGCGCCGCCTTGCGGTATCCAGCGCCACCTTGCTGCCCGATGACGGCCGCTACCCAAGCCCCGGCCTGGCCGACTACCTGGTCTTTACGCGAGCCAAGACACTGCCGCCGGCGCCGAAGATCGGCGTCTTTCTGAAGACCGACGAACAAGGTCTCGAAATCCTCGACTTCAGCAAGCGGAGCCACGGCAAGCAAGCCGGCCTGAAACCGGGCGACCGCATCATCGCCATCGAAGGCCGGTCGGTACACAGCCTCGCCGGCCTCAAACTCGAACTGGCAAAACACAAACCCGGCGACACGATCACCCTGACTATCGAACGCAACGGCGAGAAACAAGCGGTGACACTGAAACTGGTATAACGGCCCGCGAGGCAAACCCGGACCATGGCGAGTTTCCGCAACGACGCCCACGGGTGTGAGGGGCGGTCACGATGGCCGAAAATTCATGGGCGACGAGTAGATATCCTGAATCAATGGCGTTGCGGCGCGCTTGCCCTGCTCATGACGCCTCTTTCCCCGCCTTCTGTAATGATATTGACTAAAGTCAGTTCCTTGCGCCCCGGAATTATCTAATCTGGTCGGCGACGAGACGTTCGGATCGAAGCGCTTTCACGCGACGTCGATGTGCGTGTTTCCGCGAGACACGGCGGGATCGAGCCGGGTTCGGATGTCAAAAAAGCAGCCAGTCGGCGGGCGTCGCGCGCGGCGCTTTCCGGCTTTCCGTCGAATATTCAACCAGGAGTCGGCACCATGAAACAGACCCGGCGTGACTTTATAAAGACCAACGCCATCGCCGCGACCACGGCGGCAGCGGGTATCACCCTTCCAACCCTGAGCGCCCAGGCTCGGGCCGAGAGCAACAGGATCCGCTGGGACAAGGCCGCCTGCCGCTTCTGTGGCACCGGCTGTTCCGTGCTGGTCGGCGTCAAGGACGATCGCATCGTGGCGACCCAGGGCGATCCGGATGCCCCGGTGAATCGGGGCCTGAACTGCATCAAGGGCTATTTTCTGTCCAAGATCATGTACGGCAAGGATCGCCTGACCCAGCCGTTACTGCGCATGACCAACGGCGAGTACGACAAGGAAGGTGAGTTCACCCCGATCAGCTGGGATCAAGCCTTCGACATCATGGCCGAGAAATGGAAGGCCGCGATCAAAAAGAGCATGGAAGAGAACAAAGGCAAGCCGGTAGACAAAATCACCTCGCGTGTCGGCATGTTCGGCTCCGGCCAATGGACGGTGTGGGAGGGCTATGCCGCCTCCAAGCTGTACAAGGCCGGATTCCGCTCGAACAACCTCGATCCGAACGCGCGCCATTGCATGGCCTCGGCGGTGGGCGCCTTCATCCGCGGCTTCGGCGCCGATGAACCGATGGGTTGCTACGACGACCTCGAGCACGCCGATGCCTTCGTGCTGTGGGGCTCGAACATGGCCGAGATGCACCCGATCCTGTGGTCGCGCCTGACCGACACCCGCCTGACGAAGGAAGGCTGCGAGGTGCATGTGTTATCCACCTTCCGCCATCGCAGCTTCGAGCTGGCGGACAACGACATCATCTTCAAGCCGCAAACCGACTTGGCGATCCTGAACTACATCGCCAACTACATCATCGAGAACGAAGCCTATAACAAGGACTTCATCGAGAAGCACGTCAACTTCACCAAAACCCCGACCGACATCGGATACGGCCTGCGCCCGACCGACCCACGCGAGAAGAAGGCGAAGAACCCCGGCAAGGGCAAGCTGAGCAAGATCAGCTTCGAGGAATACGCCGAATCGGTGAAACCCTACACATTGGAGCACGCCTCGGCGCTGTCCGGCGTGCCGAAGGAAAAGCTGCTGCGCCTGGCCAAGCTGTACGCCGATCCCAACAAGAAGATCACTTCCTTCTGGACGATGGGCTTCAACCAGCACACCCGGGGCGTCTGGGTCAACGGCCTGATGTACAACGTCCATCTGCTGATGGGCAAGATCTCCGAGCCGGGTAACGGCCCGTTCTCGCTGACCGGTCAGCCCTCGGCCTGCGGCACCGCGCGCGAGGTCGGCACCTTCGCGCACCGCCTGCCGGCGGATTATGTGGTCTTCAAGAAGCCGCATCGCGATTTCGCCGAGAAGATCTGGAAGCTGCCGGAAGGCACCATCCCGGGCAAGAAGGGCTACCACGCGGTCTTGCAGAACCGCATGCTGAAAGACGGCAAGCTGAACGCCTACTGGGTGATGTGCAACAACAACATGCAGGCCGCCGCGAACATGAACGAGGAGACCTATCCGGGCTATCGCAATCCGGACAATTTCATCGTCGTCTCCGACCCCTACCCCACAGTCACCGCGCAGGCCGCCGACCTGATCCTGCCGACCGCGATGTGGACCGAGAAGGAAGGCGCCTACGGCAACGCCGAGCGCCGCACCCAGTTCTGGCGCCAGCAGGTCGGCGCGCCTGGCGAGGCGAAGTCCGACCTGTGGCAGATCATGGAGTTCTCGAAGCGCTTCAAGACCGACGAGGTCTGGCCCGAGGAACTGCTGGCGAAGAAACCCGAGTATCGCGGCAAAACCCTGTACGAGATCCTCTTCGCCAACGGCCAGGTGGACAAGTTCCCGAAGACCCAGGTCAAGGACGAGGCCGGCAACGTCTACCAAAATGACGAGATGGACCATTTCGGCTACTACGTGCAGAAGGGCCTGTTCGAGGAATACCGGCGTTTCCAGCACGAAGGTGTGAAGAAAGGCCACGAGCAGGCGCCGTTCGATATGTATCACAAAGCGCGCGGACTGCGCTGGCCGGTGATCAACGGCAAGGAGACCCTGTGGCGCTACCGCGAAGGCTACGACCCCTATGTCAAGGCGGGCGAGGACGTGCGCTTCTATGGCCGCAAGGACGGTCGCGCGAACATCATCACCGCGCCCTACGAACCGCCGGCGGAAAGCCCGGACAAGGAATTCGATCTGTGGCTGTGCACCGGTCGCCTGCTCGAGCACTGGCATTCCGGCTCCATGACCCGCCGCGTGCCCGAGCTGTATCGCGCGGTACCCGATGCGGTGATCTTCATGCATCCGGACGACGCCAGGGAACGCGGCCTGCGTCGCGGGCTGCCGGCCACGGTCCGCTCGCGCCGGGGCGAGATTACCGCAATGGTCGAGACCCGCGGGCGCAACCGGCCGCCGCGCGGTCTGGTCTTCGTGCCCTGGTTCGATGCCAGCCGTCTGGTCAACAAGGTGACCCTGGATGCCACCGACCCCCTCTCCAAGGAAACGGACTATAAAAAGTGCGCGGTCAAGGTCATCCGGGCCTGAGTCCGGCGTATTGCGTGATCGCGGCCCGGGCGAAGCCATGCTCCCGCTCCTCCCGGGCCGTGTGAGGCGCTTCGGTGCTTAATGAATCGAATGGAGACAATCCGATGAAAATCAAATTGACAAGCGTGATGATCGTGTTGATCAGCGGACTCGCCGGCAATGCCAGCGGAATCGAATCACTGCGGGGAATGACGCCCCTGGACGGCTCCTCGGGCAAGGTGGAGGTAAAGCGGGTCTCCAAGGACGGCGAGCCCATCGAACGCAACTATGTACAGCAACCGCCATTGATCCCACACAAGATAGATGGTTATCAGATCAACCTGGATTTCAACAAATGCCTGACCTGCCACAGCTGGTCCCGTTACAAGGAAACCGGCGCGACCAAGATCAGCCAGACGCACTTCAAGGACCGTAACGGCGTGGATCTCGCAACGGTCTCGGCACGGCGCTATTTCTGTACCCAATGTCACGTGCCGCAGACCAACGCCAAGCCATTGGTCGAGAACACCTTCAAGCCGGTCGAAGCCCTGGAGCGGTAGATCATCGCCAAACCCGGAGAACGAATATGAACAGCAGTAACAAGACGGGTAGATTGGCCAGGTATTCCGCGGGCACCTTGCTGCTCATCGGTATCGTCTTGGGGATCCTCCTGTGGGGTGGCTTCAACTGGGCGTTGGAGCTGACCAATACCGAGAAATTCTGTATCTCCTGCCACGAGATGAAAGACAACGTCTATCAGGAATACAAGAACACCATCCACTACAGCAACCGTACCGGTGTGCGCGCGACCTGTCCGGATTGCCATGTGCCGAAGGACTGGACCCACAAGATCGTGCGCAAGATTCAGGCATCGAATGAGCTGTACCACAAGTTGCTGGGCACCATCGATACCCGCGAAAAGTTCAAGAAGCACCGTCTCGAACTGGCATTGCATGAATGGAAGCGCATGAAATCGGTCAACTCCCGAGAATGCCGCAACTGTCATGACTACGAGTACATGGATTTCGTCGCGGAAGGCCGGCGCGCGGTGAAGGCGCATTCCGAGGGCCTGGACAAGGGCAAGACCTGCATCGATTGCCACAAGGGCATCGCGCATCAGTTGCCCAAGGGCTGGGAGAAGGCGGCGAAGGAGGCGGGCCTGTAAAACGGCCCAAATCCCGCCGCCCAGGAACTCCGGCGGGGCGTGGCATACCCGGTTGCCAGCACCGATTGAACCGCGCCCGGCCGGACGCCCTGTCCCAACGCCCATGTTCAGCGGCCCCAAGCGTAGCGAGGCGGTTGCGCACTAATGCCGAAAGCATGCGCAAAAAGCCGCGCGGAGTTTGAGGTCCGCTGAAACCACTTGTTCGCGCCTTTGTCACTACTCAGCGATACTCGCCGCCCATGACTTTTCGGCCACCGCGACCGCCTCAAAAAACCGAAGATTCATGGGCGACGGGCATGAACGCTGAAGTGATATGGAGCGGACAAGGCGGGGGCCAATCAAGCGCGGCGGATCGGGCAGCGGCGCAGTTTCTTGGCGCCGCCCAGGGCGTAAGGAGCGGCCAAAAACTCATTGGTGGATAGGCATACAACCAAAAAAGCCCGGCTAAAAGCCGGGCCTTGGAAACTGGTAGGCGCGAGTAGACTCGAACTACCGACCCCCACCATGTCAAGGTGGTGCTCTAACCAAACTGAGCTACGCGCCTGAAGTGGTGCATATCATAGCGATCCGACCTGTCATTGGCAAGCCCCATTTATCTACCAGCCAGGACAATAGCGCTTCATTTCGCTCGATGTTTCCTGATTTCAAAGACTTGGCGCTGTCGCCCGATCCGCTTCGCTTGATCGGGCCTACGCCCACATTGCAAAAAAAACTGCTGTAGGCCGGTTCAAGTACCGCGGAACCGGCTGCGGCGGTGCCGCGCAATTGCGTCGCTGCCTGATCCGGTATCCGCCGGAGAGGCAGCAATGTCCCTGCGGTCACCCCCCAACCTACAGACTGAACAACTGGCGCAGCAGATCGAAGCCGCGATCCACCAGCAGCAGAAAACCATCGAGCAGGTTCGGTAAGGTCACCCACAACAGGGCAAGGCCAAGCAGGATGGTGATCGGGAAACCGATCGCGAAAAGATTCATCTGCGGGGCGGCGCGGGTGATCACGCCCATGCCGATATTGACCAGCAACAGCGCGGCGATCACCGGCAGGGCCATCAGCAAGCCGCCGGCAAAGATCTCTTTGCCCCACTGGACCACGGCCATGAAGGTATGCGCGCCGAGGCCGTTTTCCCCCACTGGCAGGCTGTGGAAGCTGCGCGCGATCAGCTCGATCAAGATCAGGTGGCCGTCGAAGATCAGAAAGGCAAGGGTCGCGAGCAAGGTGAAAAAGGCCGAAATCACCGGCACCTGGATCCCGTTTTGCGGATCGACCATGTTGGCGAACCCCAGGCCCATGCCGAATGCGATCGCCTGTCCGGCAAAGGTCAGCGCGCCGAATGCGATGCTCAACAGGAAGCCCATCAGCAGACCGATCAGCAATTGCTGAATCAGGATCATCAGCGCGCTGGCGCTGAACAGGTCGACCACCGGAGGGGGCGGGATCGACGGCTGAATCAGCAACACGATCAGCACAGCCAGCCCGATGCGCAGCCGTGCCGGCGGCTGCTTGTAGCCGAGCACCGGCGCCACCGAGAACAGCGCGCCGACTCGTACGAGCGGCCAGAAGAAGCCGGCCAGCCAGGTCGACAGGTCGGCGTCGGTGACGGTCAACGTCTCAGCCGATCAGGTAGGGGATGCTTTCGATCAGACCCTGGGTGTAGTCTACCAGCAGGTGCAGCATCCATGGCCCGGTGATGATCAGCACCACGGCGATGATCAGCAGCTTCGGGATGAAGGTCAGGGTCATCTCGTTGATCTGGGTGGCGGCCTGGAACATCGCCACGAGCAGGCCGATGACCAGCGCCGCGCCAAGGATCGGACCCGCCAGCAAGGCGGTGATGCGCAGCGCGTGTTGGCCCACTTCGATCACGGTTTCAGGGGTCATGGTTTCTCTCCCGGGACGGGCCCGATTCAGATATAGAAGCTCGAAGCCAGCATGCCCATCACCAGCGACCACCCGTCGACGAGCACGAACAGCATGATCTTGAACGGCAGTGAGATGATCATCGGCGAGAGCATCATCATGCCCATCGACATGAGCACGCTGGAGACCACCAGATCGATGATCAGAAACGGAATGAACAACAGAAAACCGATCTGGAACGCGGTTTTCAATTCGCTGGTGGCGAAGGCCGGCATCAACAGCGAGAACGGCACATCGGCCGGCCCATTGATCGCGCGCTGACCCGAGATGCGCGCGAACAGCTCGAGGTCGGCGTCGCGGGTCTGCGCAAGCATGAATTCGCGCAGTGGCTGCTTCGCCGCTTCAAACGCCTGCTCATCGCTGATCTTTTCGTTCATCCAGGGTTCGATGGCCTGATCGTAGACTCGTTCGAACACCGGAGCCATGATGAAGAAGGTCAGGAACAGCGCCAGCCCGATCAACAGTTGGTTGGAGGGGGTCTGCGCGGTTCCCAGCGCCTGACGCAGGATCGACAACACGATGACGATGCGCGCGAACGAGGTCATCATCATCAGCGCGCCGGGCAGCAGACTCAGCGCGGTCATCATCAACAGCACCTGGATGCTGAGCGAATAGCTCTGTCCGCCGCTGGCCGTGGGCGTCACCGTAAGCGCGGTCAGGCTGCCGTTGGCGGCGTGCAGATCGCAGGCAAGCAGCAGTAAGACGGACAACAGCCAATGCGGTTTCACCCGGTCTCTCCTTCCTCGTTGCGCGCGACCCGCGCGAGTTCATCGGCGAAGTCCGGCGCGCGCGCGGCATCCAGCAAGCGCACCTGACCCGGCGCGACGCCGACGAGCAGGCGTCGTCCCTCGAACTCCAGGATCACCACCCGCTCGCGGCTGCCGAGCGAGAGCCCGCCGACCACCTTCAGGCCAGCGCGCCCGCCGCGCGGCAGGTTTTGCATGCGCCGCGCCAGCCAGGCAAGCGCCAGAATCAGCGTCACAACCAGCGCCAGGCTGGCGAGCATGCCGCCGATGCCGGGCGCGGTCGGGCCTTGGGCGAGCAACCGCGCGCCAGCCCCCGGCTCGGCGCCAAGCGCGCCGGAAGTTGCCGCGACCAGACCGATTCCGCTCCACGCGCGCATCATGAGCGCAACTTCGCGACGCGATCGGCCGGGCTGATGATGTCGGTCAGGCGGATACCGAACTTCTCGTTCACCACCACCACCTCGCCCTGCGCCACCAGGGTGCCGTTCACCAGCACATCCATCGGTTCACCGGCCAAGCGGTCGAGCTCCACAACCGAGCCCTGGTTGAGCTGCAACAGGTTGCGAATCTTGATATGGGTACGGCCGATCTCCATCGACAGCGTGACCGGCACGTCCAGAATCGCTTGCAGGTTGACATCGGAATCGACGCAATTCGATTCCCGTGCCCGCAGCTCATCGAACGCAGCGGATTCTCCGCCCCCGGGCTCCATTGCGGTGTCGGCCGCGGCTTCCGCGCCGACCTCGGCTTCTTCTTCGGCAGTGGCGTCTACGCCCTGCTCTTCCATCGCCGCGGCCCATTCGTCCGCGAGCGCCTCGTTCGGGTCTTGTTCCTGCTCGCTCATGATGTCATTCCGCCCTTGCTTTCTCGGCTTCCGCCGCTTGCTTCAATTCGTTGATGTCCACCGAAAGACCGGGAGTCTCGTGTACGATCCATTCTTCGAGCTGGACGGCGTAGCGGTCATTGCTGACACCCAGCGTGGCGATGAAGATCGGCAGCCCCTCGGTCGCCACCTCGACACGTTCCGGCTTTTCGATCGGAATGATGTCGCCGACCTCGTACCCGGCGAGCCGCCGCATCGTGGTCTGAACCTGGGCGATCTCGACAGCCAGCTCCAGCTCGGCCTCGACCATCTCCTCGCGCAGGGCGTGCTCCCAACGTTCGTCCTTCTCGCCGCGATCGCTCTGGATGCCGGCATCGAGCAGGTCTCGTATCGGTTCCAGCATCGCGTAGGGCAAGACAATGTGAAAATCGCCGCCGCCGTTCTCCAGATCGATGCTGAAGGTCGTCACGACCACCACTTCCGACGGACTGACGATGTTCGCGAATTGCGGGTTGACCTCGGTGTTCTGGTACTCGAAATCCACCTCCAGCACCGGTTTCCAAGCCTCGCGCAGATCGCCGAAGGCCATGTCCAGCAAGGTGCGCACGACCCGGTTCTCGGTCGGCGTGAAGTCACGCCCCTCGATCTTGGCGTGGAAACGTCCGTTGCCGCCGAAGTAGTTGTCGACCACGCTGAACACCAACTTGGGATCGAACACGCACAGCGCCTTGCCGCGCAACGGATGGACGCGCACAATGTTCAGGCTGGTCGGCACGAACAGGGTGTGGATGAACTCCGAGAACTTCATCATCTTGACCGCCGAGGCCGCGATATCCGCGCTGCGCCGCAACATGTTGAAGATATTGGTCCGGTAGTAACGCGCGAAACGCTCGTTGATCATCTCCAGCGTCGGCAGGCGACCACGGACGATCCGGTCCTGGCTGGCGAAATCGTAGCCGCGCGCCTCGCCGCCGGGTGATTCGTCCGTCTCGGTTTCGACCTCCCCGTAGTCGACACCATGCAGCAACGCATCGATCTCGTCCTGGGACAGCAGGTCGTTTCCGCTCATCGCCGGCTCCGGCTATTGCAACACGAACTGCGTGAAATAGACGTTGTCGATCTCACCGCGCTGACCGTTCTCCTTCATCAGCTTCCCGATGCGCTGGACGATCACCTCGCGCAGCTTCTCGCGCCCTTTCGAGCTCGTCAGCGCCTCGCCGTCCTGCTCCGAAAGCAGGTTCAGCAGGTGATGGCGTAGCATCGGATCATTGGTGGTCAGAAAGGCGTCGACCTTGGGTTGGTGGGTAAGTACCTGCAATTCGATCTGCAACATCTTCTTCTTGCCACCGGGAGGCAGCTCGGCGATGAACACCGGCTTGAACTGGTGATAGATCGGGGGCGCACTCTCGTCGACGGGCTCCTCTTCCTCTTCGGCCTTCGCCTGCGCCGCCGCTTCCCCCTCGGGCGGCGGTTCGTCGCCCATCAAGAAAAACCAGGCCGCGCCGCCGCCCCCGCCCAGCAATACCAGGGCGAGCACGATGATGATGATCAGTTTCTTTTTCGATCCCTTGCCTTCTTCACCGAGATCGAGTTCCTCTGCTTCCGCCATTGCCTTCTCCAGTTACCTGGCAACTCAGATGCAAGAACAATGCCAAAACCCATAAAGCAATTTGAGTCAATGACTTGGAGGGAGAGGAGCGCAAAAAGACGGAATCTTGACACCGTCGGGGAGGACGTCGATGCCGAATCGATGACACCGATGGGAAAGGCAGGATACGGTCGGAGGATCAAGACGATCCGTCGACAGAAAAAAAGCGGACCCGATCGATGCCGGATCCGCCTTGTCTGGTGGGCCATGTAGGATTCGAACCTACGACCAATTGATTAAGAGTCAACTGCTCTACCAACTGAGCTAATGGCCCGGGGAATTGGGGTGGACGATGGGGCTCGAACCCACGACCGCCGGAATCACAATCCGGAGCTCTACCAACTGAGCTACGCCCACCATTGAACTGCAAACCGCTTGGCACGCCCGGCAGGATTCGAACCTGCGACCCACGGCTTAGAAGGCCGTTGCTCTATCCAACTGAGCTACGGGCGCAAAATCCTTTCGCCGAGCGAACCGCCTGCTGGTCGGGGTAGAGAGATTCGAACTCCCGACATCCTGCTCCCAAAGCAGGCGCGCTACCAGACTGCGCTATACCCCGATACACCGTCCGGTGAAGGTGCGAAATGATACTCAGGAGAACCGCCACAGTCAACGACAAAAAAACGCGAAATGGATCGCATGGTTCTCCGCCGGCGGGCTTCGGGGTATCATGTCGCGCACAACCCCCAAACACCGGGAGACGCCTCATGAGCGCCAGACTACTCGATGGAAAAGCCATCGCCGCCGAGATCCGCGAACAGGTCAAGCAGGCGGTCGATGCACGCCTCGCCGCCGGGCTGCGCCGTCCCGGACTGGCGGTGGTACTGGTCGGCGAGAATCCGGCCTCCCAGGTCTATGTGCGCAACAAGCGCGCCTCCTGCGAAGCGGTGGGTTTCTACTCGGAATCCCACGATCTGCCGGCCGATACCTCCCAGGAGGAACTGCTGGCGCTGATTGACCGCCTCAACGCACAACCCGATATCGACGGCATCCTGGTGCAACTGCCGTTGCCGGAATCGATCGACGAAGACCTGGTCACCGAACGCATCCTCGCGCGCAAGGATGTCGATGGTTTCCATCCCTACAATATCGGCCGTCTTGTGTTGCGCCGCCCGCTGCTGCGTCCCTGTACCCCGAAAGGTGTGATGACGATGCTCGCGCGCACCGGGATCGACCTCGCCGGCAAGGACGCGGTGATCATCGGCCAGTCGAACATCGTGGGCCGACCGATGGCATTGGAGCTGCTCGCCGCGCGTTGCACCATCACGGTATGCCACAGCAAGACCCGTGATCTGGCCGCCAAGGTAGGCGGCGCCGATCTGGTCGTCGCCGCCGTCGGCGTGCCCCGCTTCGTGCCGGGCGACTGGATCAAGCCCGGCGCGATCGTCATCGATGTCGGCATCAACCGCCTCGACGACGGCAAGCTGTGCGGCGATGTGGATTTCGACAGCGCCGTCGAGCGCGCCTCCTGGATCACCCCGGTGCCCGGCGGCGTCGGACCGATGACCGTGGCCACCCTGCTCGAAAACACCCTGCAGGCGGCGCAACTGCATCATCCATCTTGAAGATGAGGCCGCCGGCCGCCCCACCCCTGACGCTCCCGAGAGTATGATGAAGCCGTATCGAATCGCTTTACTGTCGTCGTTCCTGCTGTTGTTTTCGTCGCTCGCTCCCGCCTGGGAATACGATCCCGAGCTCGGCGAGGAGATCAACGAGGTCTGCGCCGGTTGTCACGGGGAGTTCGGCCAGGGCGGAAAACAGGGCAAGTATCCGCGCATCGCCGGCCAGCCGGAGCAATACATCGCCGAGCAGCTGCATCTTTTCCGTGACCGCAAGCGGCCCAATCTGGACATGGTCGAGCATATCGATGAACGCCAGATGCCGGATGATGACATCTTGCAGATCTCGCGCTATCTGCAAGGGATCGAGCTGAAGACCAAGCTGCCGCCGGTCAACGAGCACGATCCCGGCTTCGATGCCTATGCGCGTCTGCTGGAATCGAAGAAGCTGATGCAGATTCCACGGGCCGAAGGGGATGTGGAGAAAGGCAAGGCGCTCTACCGCGAGGAGTGCGCCAGCTGCCATGGCCGCAATGGCGAGGGCAAACGCAAGAAAGGCGTGCCGATGCTCGCCGGGCAATACACCAATTATCTGTGGCGGCAGGTCGACAAGCTGCGCAAGCATATCCGCATCCACGATCCGGACGAACCCGATGAAGAGTTGCTGGATGATTTCAGCGACGAGGAGATTCGCGATATCTTCGCCTGGCTGTCGACCGCGGACGATTGAGCCGCCGCGCCGTTTGTCCTCCGGAAACGCTCTCCCGGCGGAAAGGCGCTATTTCTTGACGTGCCGCATCAGGCGCTTGCGGCTCTTCCGCTGGCGCGGCGTGAGCTGGTTGCGCCGCCCTTTGTAGGGGTTCTCCGAGGTCTTGAATTCAATGCGCACCGGCGTGCCATGCAACCGTAAGGCATCGCGAAAACGCTTGGTCAGGTAGCGCTTGTACGGGGCCGGCACCGCCTCGGTCTGGTTGCCGTGAACGACGACGATCGGTGGATTCTTTCCGCCCTGGTGGGCATAACGCAGCTTGATGCGCCGCCCATGCACCAGCGGCGGCTGGTGTTCTTGCACCGCGCTTTCGAGGATACGCGTCAGTTCCGGCGTCGGCAGGTCACGCATCGCGTTGGCATAGGCGCGATCGACCGCCCCCATCAGCTTGCCCACGCCGCTGCCATGCAAGGCCGAGATGAATCGCCAGTCGGCGAAATCGAGAAACGGCAGGCGGCGTTGCATCTCGGCTTTCACGCGCTCGCGCTGCTCCGGGTTCAGGCCATCCCACTTGTTGATGACCACCACCAGAGCGCGGCCCGCGTCGACGACATGCCCGGCGAGATGGGCGTCTTGCTCGGTGATGCCGGCATGCGCGTCGAGCACCAACAGCACCACATTGGCCTGTTCGATGGCTTGCAGGGTCTTGATGATGCTGAATTTCTCGATCGCCTCGCGGATACGCGCGCGCCGCCGCACGCCCGCGGTATCGATCAGGGTGTACTCCTGTCCGTTTCCGCTGAACGGGATGAAAACGCTGTCGCGCGTGGTGCCCGGCTGATCATAGGCGACCACGCGCTCTTCGCCGAGCAGACGGTTGATCAGGGTCGATTTGCCGACATTCGGACGCCCGACGAAGGCGATACGCACCCGCTCCCGCTCGCTTTCATCGGGCGGCATGGCGGGTGGAAGGGTCTCCAGCACATCGTCGATCAATGCATGGACACCCCGTCCGTGCGAAGCGGAAATCGCGCGCGGCCGGCCGAAGCCGAGCGCGTGGAAATCGGCCAGCACCAGGGCTTCCTCGATATTGTCGCTCTTGTTGACGGCCAGCGTGACCGGCTTGCCGGTACGGCGCAGACGCTCGGCGATCGCCTCGTCGCCGGCGTTCAGGCCTTCGCGCGCATCGACCAGAAAGAGGATATGATCGGCCTCGTCGATGGCCGCCCTCGCCTGGCGCTCCATCAGCGGATCGATGCCCTCGCTCTCCCCGCTCAGGCCGCCGGTATCGACCACCAGATAGGGCCCGGAACCGAGCTTGCCGATGCCGTACTGGCGGTCGCGCGTCAGGCCGGGACGATCGGCGACCAGGGCGTCGCGCGAGCGCGTGAGGCGGTTGAACAGGGTCGACTTGCCGACATTCGGGCGACCGACCAGGGCGATGACCGGCAGCATCTACTCGTCACTGACCTTTTGCGCGGCGTTGACGTAGGCCGCGACGGTGCCATCGTCGGCGTAGACGTAGAGCTTGTCGTCCCGCACGATCGGGGTGGCCCGGATCGCTCCGCCGCTGACGCGCGCGCGCGCGGCGATATGGCCATCGTCCTGGGCCAGCCAGTGCAGGTAGCCGTCAAAATCGCCGACCACGATGTAGTCTTCGACGATCGCCGGCGCCGACAGCTCGCGGTGCAACAGCTTGTTCTGGCGCCAAGCGGCTTCCCCGTTCTGGGGATCCAGCGCCCAGACGCTGGATTGGGTGTCGGTCACATAGACGTAGCGCCAATCGGCGGCCACGCTCTTCGACGACGACACCTTGGCGCGCCACAGCACGACCCCGCTGGCGGCCGATACCGCGGCCAACTCCCCGTTGAAGGTGGAAACATAGATCGTGCCATCGTGGAATACCGGATCGCCGTCGATATCGACGATGCGTTCCAGTTCGCTGCGCCCGCGCGGGTAAGAGATGACGGTTTCCCAGACCACCTCCCCGTTGATCAGATCGAGCGCGACGAGCTTGCCATTGGCCAGCCCGGCATAGACCACGCCGTCATGGATCAGCGGTGAACCGCTGCCGCGCAACGACAGCACCGGCACGCTCGCGGCATACAGCCAGCGCTGCTTTCCGCTGTCGGCGTCGAGCGCCACGATGCCGCCATCGAGGGTGTGCACGACGACTGTCGCCTGGTCCACGCGCGGGGTCGACAAGACCTCGCTGGAGACCCGCTGGCGCCAGCGCTCGCTGCCATCCTCGCTGTTCAGCGCGACGACTTCCGCTTCATCGGTACCGTATACGACCAGTCCTTCGCCGACGCCGGGACCACCGCTGATGGCGTCGTCGGTCTTCCGTTTCCACAGCAGCTTTCCGGTGGCCGCGTCGGCCGCGCCGACGGTGCCATCGGCCCCCGCGGCGAACAGTTTGCCATCGGAGAACGCCGGGGTCAGACCCAAGCGCTCCTTGCCCGCGCCATTGCCGATGTCCAGCTTCCATACACGGCGCACCGGAATCTCGTTGTCGACCGGAGTCAGCTCGGCAGGCGGCTCGAGGTTGGATTTCTCGCCGAACCAGTTCATCGGGTTCAGCGAGGAGCAGCCGCCGAGCCACAACGCGGCGCTCAACGGCACGAAGGCCCATCGCCTCATGACGCGGGCGCCAGGTCGTTCAGCTTCATGCGCACATAGGCCGGATTGGCCACCTTGCCCTCCAAGGCTTCCTGGTAAGCGGCGCGCGCGGCCTCGCGATCCCCTTTCGCCAGGGCGAGATCGCCGCGTAGCACCGCGAGCTCGGCGGCGAACGCGGGAGGCGTGGGTTCGCTGATGATCCGCTCCGCCAGAGCCAGGTCCTTGAGATCCAGCAACACCCGCGCCAGGCGGATCCGCGCGACCTGGGCGAAGCCCTTGTCCGGCGCGTCGTCACGCGCGCGGTCGAGGAATACACGCGCCTCGGCGAGCTGGTTCTGATCGACTTTCAGGCGCGCCATGTCGAGCGCGCCGAAGGCGGCATACGGCGTGCTGGAAAAGTCATCCCGCAAGCGCTGGTACAGCGTCTCGGCGGCCTCGGCATGGCCGGCGCGCGCGGCCTGGCTGAGCTGGCGGTAGGTCGCCGACGCCTGCGCCGCCTGTGAGGCGCGGTACTGTTGCCAGCCCTGCCATGCGAAGATGATGCCGATGCCGAGGATCAGCCCGGCGATGACGGAGCGACCGTTCTCTTTCCACCATTTCTTGAGTTCTTCCACCTGTTCTTCATCGGTCTTCAAATCGGTCATCGGATACCTCTCCGTCAGTTGGCGCGCACTCCTCGCCCGGGGACGCGCTCGTTCTAGCCCGCCGCTCCCTCCCGGGAAGCGGGAAACAGCCCCAATTGCCGAAAATTCAGGGGCGGCGAGTATAATTCAATCTGGCGGCAAAATAGTCCGCCAACGCGGAAAATTCAACCTCATCCTGTTCGCCCAGGCGCAAGGCCTTGACCCCGGCCCGGCCGCTGGCCAGCTCCTCGTCGCCGAGGATCAAGGCATACTCGGCTCCGCTCTTGTCGGCTTTCTTGAACTGGCTCTTGAAGCCGCCACCGCCGCAATGCATCAGCAGGCGCAAACCCGGCACGCGGTCGCGCAGCTCCTCGGCCAGCGACAAGCCGCGCGCCGCGGCCGCCTCGCCCATCGCCACCAGATAGACGTCGACAGCGCCACGCAGCGTCGGCGCGCGCGTCTCGAGCAAGGCGATCAGGCGCTCGACCCCCATCGCAAAGCCGACCGCCGGCGTCGCCCGCCCCCCGAGCTGCTCGACCAGACCATCGTAGCGCCCGCCGGCGCATACCGTGCCTTGCGCGCCGAGTTCGGTGGTGACCCATTCGAACACGGTGCGCGCATAGTAATCGAGTCCGCGCACCAGACGCGGGTTGACTACATGGGCGATGCCGGCGGCATCGAGCCCGGCGCGCAGGCGCTCGAAATGCTCGCGCGATTCCGAGCCAAGGTGGTCCAACAGGGTCGGCGCGCCGGCGATCAGGCCGGCCATCGCCGGGTTCTTCGAATCGAGGATGCGCAACGGGTTGCTCTCCAGGCGCCGCCGGCTGTCTTCGTCCAGTTCGCTCTCGTGTCCGCGCAGGTATTCCACCAGGCGCTCGCGATAGACCCGCCTTTCGTCGGCGGTGCCCAGGGTGTTGATCTGCAACTCCAGTCCATCCAACCCCAATTCACGCCAGATGCGCGCACTGATCAGGATCACCTCGATATCGATGTCCGGCCCGGCCATGCCATAGGTTTCGACACCGATCTGGTGAAACTGGCGGTAGCGCCCCTTCTGCGGCCGCTCGTGGCGGAACATCGGCCCCTGGTACCACAACCGTTGAGCCTGATTGACCAACAGACCGTGCTGAATACCCGCGCGCACGCAGCTGGCGGTACCCTCCGGACGCAGGGTCAGGCTGTCGCCGTTGCGGTCCTCGAAGGTATACATCTCTTTCTCGACGATATCGGTGACCTCTCCGATCGACCGCTTGAACAACTCGGTCAGCTCGACGATCGGGGTACGGATCTCCCGATAAGCATAGCGCGCCAGGGTATCGCGCACGCGCTGTTCGAGAAACTGCCACAGCGGGGTCTGCTCCGGCAGGACATCATGCATGCCACGGATGGCCTGAATCTGTTTCATCTGAGAATCATTGCCGTCTGAAAGCGGCGCGGGCAAGCCGCGCCAAGTGAGAAGGAAGGCGTCAGTCCAGATCGGGCCGCATCGGATCGAGCTGAAAACGCGCGACATTGCCGGAGGTCCGCGAACGCAGGTCGTAGGGCTTGCCATTGACCTCCAGACGAACCGCCGATACGTTGCCGATGACGAATTTGTAAGGCCCGTGGCCGCTGAGCTCGCGCCGCCCCTTGCGGAACAGCCCGATCATCTTGAACGAATCGTCCGCGCCGCGAATATCCACCCAGCTCGGTTTGTCGAAGGTGATCTCGACCTTGCCGCCGGGCGGCGCGGCGGGGACGGACTTCGCTGGCGCCGGCGCGACGACCGGCGGCGCCAGCGTCTCTGCTTGCGGCGGTGCGCCTGCCGCCGGCGCAAGCGGCGTCTCGGTCGGGATCGACGCCGGCGCGACCGGCGCCGAGGCCGCGGGAATCCCGGCGCCGTTCTTCGTTTCCCCGCCCCGATCGGCAGACGGAGAGACGCCTAGCGTTTCCGCCGCCGGCCCGTTGTCCACCGCGACGGCATCGCTCTCTTCGGTCTTCGGCGCCTTGTAGTTCCACCACCAGACCCCGAGCAATGCCAGCAGGCCGACGACGATGGCCGCCGTGACCAGCCGCATCAACAGATGGTTGCTGCGCACCTCCTGGCGCACATTGCCGGTGACAAACTTGGCGCATTCCTGGTCCGGACAGCGTTCATACAATTCGGCAAGGAAGGGCTCTGCGGGAATCCCCAGCAGACGCGCATAGTTGCGCACATACCCCTTGACGAACACCGCGCCCGGCAGACGGTCGTAGTCGTCCGCCTCCAGCGCCTCCACCATCTCCTCGCCAAGATGCAACTGCGCCGCGACACGCTCGCGCGGCAATCCCCGCCGCTCGCGTTCGGCGCGAAGCCGCGCTCCCGGTCCCAGGTCCGGATGCAATACCTCGTCGGTCTCGGACGTCAGAATCGCACTCATTTCGTACTCTCCTCCAGCGCTTTCGCCTGATCGGAATCCGGGAAACGCTTCTTCAACTGCGCGGCGTAGCGCAAGGCTCGTTTTCGATTGCCGAGCTTCTCTTCCGCGCGCACGCCGAGCAAGAGACTTTCCGGCGTGGGCTCGGCCACCGCGGACAATCGTTGCAGATAGGCCCTCGCCGAAAGATAGTTGCCCTTCGCCAGGCTGATCCGCGCCATGTTCAGCAGCGCGACCGGCTGTCTCGGATCCCGTTGCAACACCTTGCGAAAATAGCCATCGGCCCGCTCCAGCTCCCCCTTGCGCAACGCGCACATCCCGGCGTTGGATTCCGCCACCCAGGGTGTCGGATAGAGCGGGTTGGCGATCGCCTGATCGAAGTGACGCAATGCCTCTTCATATTCTCCATCGGCGCACAGAAAGGTTCCCAAGGCATTGTGGAAATAGGGGTTCTTCGGCTTCAGGCTCACCGCCCGCATGAGATGCCGCCGCGCTGGCGCCTTCTCGCCGAGCTGCATGTAGACCAAGCCGATGGCATTGTGCGCCTCGGCATTGCCATCGTCCACTTCCAGGCCCTTCTTCAATTTCTGCAACGCGGTCGCCATGTCTCCATTGCGCATGTAGGCGACACCCAGTTTGACATACACATCGGCCGGACTCTGCCGCTGCTCGGTCCCCAGATCACCGGTCTGATCCCCATCCGGGCGGAGATTACCCGGGGTGCAGCCCATCAGCGCCAGCATCGCCACCAGCCCAAGCGACCCAAGCCGCCGCATCATCCGCGCGCTCCGGACTTCAGGCCCACCAACTGACGCCGGCTGCGATCCCTGACCCGGCCGAC
>JALVEB010000199.1 GCA_027008705.1 Sedimenticola sp.
ACCGGCGCGTAGCACGAAACCGGCACCATCGCGACGAGGCGCGGCCGGCGCGCCGCCGTCACCAAGCAACAGACCCACCACGGTGGCCGCAGCAAAAAGGATGCTGAGTTCGACCAGGGTGTCGAAACCGCGATAAGCGAGCACCACCGAGGTAACGATATTGGCCGCGCCGGTGGCTGCGGGCGCAACCGAATCGATCCCCAGGCCGACATTGACGTACCGCGCGAAATCCCCACTCTCGTGATGGATCACCAGCGCCAGCAACGCCAGGCCGGCGAGAAACAGCAGCGAGACCAGGCGTCTCACGCATCACCCCCACTGCGGCCGGTCAGACCCATGCGCCGCAGAATCAACGCAAACAACAGGCTGCCGAGTCCGGCGCCGACCACCGCCTCGGTCAGGGCCACGTCCGGCGCGTGCAGCAGCGCGAACAACAGCGACAACGCCAGCGACACCACCGCCAGCGCCGCCACCGCCGAGACGAGATCCGGCAACATCAGCACCGCGAGCGCGGCAACGAGCATCACCACCACCGCGATCAGCGCGACCCAGATCATCTTTTGCCCTCCTCGCGCCACGGCGCGATGCCACGAGCGCGCGCGGCGCGCGCAATGGTCGAAGAACCCAGTGGATTGGTGAACAGGATGAAACCGCCGATCGCGACCAGCTTGGCCCACCATGCGGGATGATGCAGGCCGATGCCGAGCAGCACCGACAACGCGCCCAACGTCGCCGCCTTGGTTCCGGCCTGCAAACGATTGTAGACATCCGGCATGCGCAACAGGCCCAACCCGCCGATCGCGATGATCGCGCAGCCGAGCAACAGAAAGAGATCGCCGAGCAACTTCATCTGGCATCACCTTCCAGCGCGCGCGCCAAAGCGATACTGCCGACAAAGGACAACACCCCATAGACCAACGCCACATCCAGGTACAACGGACTGTCCAGCCAAGCCGCCAGACCCGCGAGCGCGGCCGTGGTAATAACGCCAAGGGTATCGGCCGCGACCAGCCGGTCGGCCGCGGTAGGGCCCAGCAGCAGGCGCAGCAGGGCAAAGCCCACGCCAAGCAGCAGCAACGCCAGAGCCAGCACAATCATTTCAGAAAACGCGCCAGACGGCGCTCGGTGGCGGCGGCGATGCACTCAGTGGCGCTGGCGTGATCGCTACCCGGAGGACAATAGACCCAATGCACCAACAAGCGGTCCTCCTGCACATCGACCGTCAGAGTGCCGGGCGTCAGCGTGATGGAGTTCGCCAGCAACAACCGTCCCAGCGGCGAGCGCAAGCCGGTGCGCACCTCGACGATGCGTGGCCGGATTGGCAGCGAAGGATTCAGGATACGCAGCGCCAACTGCGCATTGGCGACCACCAGATCGACGAAAAAACCGCCCAGATAACGAAGGATGTACCAGGGCGCTAGCCAACGGAAGCGAAAGCCGCGAAAGATCGTCAGGCGCGATGCGAACAGTCCGGTCACCGAGGCCGCGACCACCCCGCCGGCAATCCACTCATCCCGTGACAGGCTGCCGGCCAGCAATAACCACAGTAACAGGCAGACGGCGAACACCAGCGGCGCATATACCGGCCCCAGCGACCGACTTTCGGCATCGTCACGCATGAAGCACATCCTCCTTTACGACTGGAATTATTGTTTCTGCCCAGACTCTCCGGCTGCGGCAGATACCAGCATACGGACCGGTCGCCGGAATGGAACCGGGAAATCCCCAGTACCAATTGACCTCGATCATCCGCGCGGCATTTATTGACCTGGCTCGGGAGGAATGAGGAAAAATCCGCCCGGATGCGCGGACGAGATCCCTCCCCGTCACGACCCGGCTTCATTGAAAGTACGCACCCACCCCG
>JALVEB010000200.1 GCA_027008705.1 Sedimenticola sp.
TGAAGCCCTGCTGGGAGGGTTGGATGGGCGTATCTCGTTGCTGGACTCGACCCGGCCCGAGACTCCGGCGGGAGAGAACACGGGCGAATGGACGGACCCCGTCCGCCATCCACTGCGCGCGCGGGAATACCTGAAGGCCCTGAATCCCGGCGAGCTGCTGGACTTGGTCCGGTCGCCACGCAGCGAGGTCGCCGAATCCCTGCCGCTTATCAGCGTCTACGCCGCCTTGCTCGAGGGGCTGCGCGAATTGGAAGCGGGCCAGCGGGCGGGCTACTGGCCCGCTTTCCGCGACCATTTGGCAGGGGTTCCCGCCCCGAGACTGGTTTGGGTGATGCGGCGACTCGCCGAATGGGAGGATGGCCGGGAATATCTGTTGGATCTTGGCGAAGCCTACTGGGGCAGGATCGAGGAACTGAACGACCACAGCAATCTGTGCCAGCCGCTCAATCAGTTGCTCGCCTGCCTGGAGAATCTGCCCCGGGGGGCCGCCTCGGACAGGGATAGCCAAGCCCGGGGTGCGGCGGAAAAACTGCTGGATGAGATGCTTTCGTGCATCTGGGAAGAGCGCGACTGCCCCCAGGGCCTGAGCCAGGGCCGGCGTCTCGCCGGCCTGCGCATGAGCCGGGTATTGCGCGTCTGGCGAAGGACCGATCCAGCCCGCCCTGTGCTGGAACGGCTGCACGAGTGGTTGAACCGGCTGTGTCAACTCTGGGGGCGACCCGAGGCCGATACCATCAGCGAACGCCTGCGGCGGGTGCTGCCCGATCTCCCCGCGTTGTTGACCCGGGAAGACGCCGGATGGTGGGCCTGGTTCAGGGGGTTGGTGATAGGCAAGGCGGATGTTGCGCCTCCGGCTTCACTCGGTTCGCTGCTTCCGGAAGAGCGTCTCCCCCAGCCCCCGCCCGAAGGCTTCACCGAGGCGCGCGGACTTTTGCCCGGGAACGAGGCCTGGGCCGAATGGCTGAAGCGGCTCCACCAGGCGCTGTTCCGCCTGCAAGACGCGCGGGGGAAAAGCCCGCGCCTGCTGTGGTTCGAGAGGGAGTGCCTGCTCGATATACAGCGCCTGACCAGCGAGCAGGGAGAGAGCCGCTTCACGTTGGAAAACGCCCAGGTATTGCTGTCCCTCTGGCGGCCCCAGTTGAGGAACCACTGGGAGCCCCTGCTCAAGGCCGCGTTCGCCGAACTGCGGCAAGAGGCGGAAAGCGACCCGATGACGTATATCGATATCGAGATGCAACGCCAGAGCTGGTCCGATGCAAACCACGTCCTGCTGCGCCTCAAGCTGCGCAACCGCCTGCCCAACAGCTTGCGACTGGATGGCGTGCGCTGGCGGCCCGCGCGGCGCGTGGACGCGGGCGCCGGCGAGCAGCGCAGGGCGCTGGCGACCCCGGTCACCTTGCCCGCCGGCAATGACTGGAACCTGATCGAACTGCCGGTTCTGGAGATCGAACGACAAGAGCGCGGCGTGCTGGTGCTGGACTGCATCAATCAACACAGCGGCGCGCGGGTCGAGTTGCGCAAGAAACTCGCGCTCGAGCGCCGCCTGGGGCGTTTTGACCAGGACGCACATTGGAGACCCACCTGGGAGCGCCTGGAGCAGTTGCTCCGACAGCGCGGAAACGGCGAGAAAGCAAGCCTTGTCTGGATCAATGGCGATCAGCTCGGACCCGATGAATACCGTCGCCTGAGCGATACCGTGCTCGATCTGTTCGGGGTATCGCCGGGGGAAGCCTTTGCCGCATACCGATCACTGGGCGAGGCGATGAAGGATTGGGATGGGCGACGGATTGTATTCTCCCCCGATCTGGCCCTGGGCGCGCCGGCGGACAAGCTGCTGGAGCAACTGCATGCGCTGACCCATCACGCTGGCGGTGGCCGCTTCCAGTTTTTCGCATTGAGCCTGTGGCATCTCGCCCGTCCGTTGCCCCGGGGGGTGCATGCCGCGTTGCGCAATGCCCTGATTGATCCGGAAAAGCTGAAAGCGTTCCTGTCCGGGCTGTTGCCAGAAAGGTGGGATGAGCTGAAGCAGGCCCTGGCCAGGCTGCCCGAACGCGCCCTGGGCGCCTGGTGCATGGGGGACCCCATCTACCCCGACCTGCCGGCATGGGCCGAGGAGGAAGAGGTCTATGCGCCCGCAGCGATGGGGCTGAGTTGGGCGCTGTGGCAAAAACTGGACGATGCGAAGGTGGAGACGGACGAGATCGCCCGGATGTTGGGCATCGAACCACGCCTGGCCCAGGCGCAACGCCGGCGGCGTGAATTGCTGCGCCGGATCTGGGACGGGGATCGGACCATGGAAGAGTCTCTGCGTGGCGAGATCGCCGGGATGCTGTTTCGCTCGCTGGGGGGCGTCGATCCCGCGACAGGCCTTGCGCCGCCAGGCAGCCGGGTCGAAGAACTGAGCATTCTTCATCAACGCTTCGAGCGTCTATATTTTTATGACGGGCAGGGGCTTGCCAACCCGTCCGAATTGGAAGCCGGCCTGTGGCTCTACCTGCGAGAAGCGCAAGAGCCGACGCCCGGCCTCGATCTGCCGGGCCCCGCCCTGGGCCTGGATCCGGAGCAGACGCTCAGCCTGCTGCACGCCGGCGGCACGCGCCCGGCCCGCGCCTTGCTGAACCGCATCGCCGCCGAGCAATGGGGCATCTCGCCGAGGCGGGTCTTCCAGTCCGAGGCCGGGATGACCGAAGAGGCCCTGGAGTACCATTTCGCCGGCCGCAAGAAGGAGCTGATGGAGCTCCATGCCTTGCTGGGCCAGGGGGCGAACCCAGAGGAATCCAAGAAGGCGGTCCTGTTGACCGGCGGACGGCGGATCGGCAAGACCTCGCTGCGCCAGCGCTTTGCCTGGGAGTTGCGGCGGAAACAGGATCCCCGCGCGATCATCGTGCTGGACTTGCAGGATCTGCCCAGCCGCGATCGGGACAGCTGGGCGCAGTTGCAATTCGATTTCATGCGGCGCCTCTATGGCGCGCTGGAACAGGCGGGCTACCCGGTGCCTTATGAGCAGCGCTGGCATCCACGCGACAAGGGCAGCGAACACCGGGCCGAAGAGGCTTTCGAGCGGCTGGAAAATTACTATCGCACATTGAAGAAACGCCACGAGAACCATGCGCCGCTGCTGATTCTGGATGAAACCGAGAAGCTGGTCGCGCGGGAATTCCGGCTGGACTACCCGATTCTCCGGCATTTACGCCGCCTGTGCGGCGACGGCGTACTCTATCTGGTCATCACCAGCTACCCCCATGGCATGAGCGCCCAGGGTGCGTTGAATGTGCAGCGGTTGCAGAGCGGCACGCCGGCCTTCAATTTCCTCTCGGAGATCGTGATCTCCCGTTGGCCACCGGACGAGGGCTGGGAATACCTGCGCGACAAGCTCTCCGGGTTTGGCATCGTGTTGCCCTTGTCGTTACGGAACGCGGTGATCACCCTGACCCAGGGGGTTCCCTCCATCGTCCATGCCCTGGGGCAGATCATTTGCGATCGGGCCGGAACCGGTCGGCGCCACCTGGTAACCCCCTCCTTGTGGCGCGAGATCGCCGACAAGCTGCGAGCCGATCTGACCGCTACATTGAAGTCCTCGGTCGCACGGGTCGCCGACCAGTGCCTGGCTGAACAGCGATCGGGTCCCCGCCATGACCAGGCCCATCCCCTGGATCACGGCCGCCTGTGGACCGCGCTGCTCGACCTGGGTTCGCAAAAGAAGATAGAGATAGCGAAGCTGTCCGGGCCCGGCGGAGACTGGTGCGATACCCAGTCCTTCTCGATCGATGAACTGGCCCGGCAGCTCGGCGGTGAAGTCTCTGACGAGGAGTTGCGGGCCGTGCTGGATCGTCTGACCAGTACCCATGTGCTGGAGGGTGATCCCACGGACAAGCACAGATTCTTTTTCGCCAACGATCTCATCCCCTCATTGGCACATCCGGTGGAGGCTTACTGATGCTTGATGCAGGCAATATCCGGATACTGAATCTTGGTCAGCGTTCCGGTGAATCGACATGGACTGATTTCCTGGGCAGTAAAGACCCAGGGATTCATGTGCTTCTTACGCATGAAGGCTACTTGGAGAATCTCCTCTTGGATCCTTCCTTCCGAGAGGAAATATTGGGGGAAGGTGCTTCGGTATGTCGGATGCCAAAAGATATGTCTGATGAGAGAGGTGGCTTGGAAGCATCTTTTCATCTTATCAGTCCATTTGGCCTGTCTTGCGATAGCTATGTAAGCGGGCTGACAGCTTATATGGGAAAGCTTCGCCAACAGTTTTTCAATTCAGGTTCGTCGTCAGCTCATGCTACTGATAAAGAAAATCGACTTGTCTCTCTTGCCCGGGCTGATTTTTGGAGTATTGCATTTCAACCGGAAGTCAGCAGTCCGTTTCTTGCGATCGGGGGTATTCTTCATACCTATCTTTTGTGGAACAAAGGTGGAGGGTGGGAAGAGGAAGGAAACGGTTATTGGGCCTGTCATGCATGGCGGGGCAGTGGCTGGGTCGAACCCTTTGTCGATTGTGGGGCGAAAAACAACCTGCCCTTCAGTGAAGATCTTTCTGATCGGCTTAAGGCAAATCTGTACCGGCTTGCAAGGCAGTATCCCTGCAATGAAACAGAGCAGTCTGTCGATCAACGCAAGCATGACCTCTTGCGCACCCTCTGCTCTTATTTGCCCAGGGTCAATGATGGAAAAGAATGGCGCACGCCTTTCCCGAATACCCCGGATGAGCCCGGAGCGCCCAAGCATTTTCACGACCTGGCCAGCCTAGGCCGCCTGGAGCGCATGCTGCTGCTCGATGGCTGGTTGACACCGTGGCAATACCAGGATGAGTGGTATGTGCAACCCGGCTCCCTGGCCCTGCTCTATTGGGCCGCCAGGGAACTGAAATATGCTCATACCGCCAGTCCGGAGCGGTTCATCGAACGCTACGATTGGTCCGCGCCCGGTTGGTTCGGCGGCCATCTGCGTCAGAAGAGAAAGAAATGAATCCGTTCATCGAAAGGGAGCGCGAGGAAGAGCGTAAACGCGTCCGGAGCTTCTGTGCCTCGCGGGGCGCCGATGGCGGCATACTGATCGTTTGCGGGCCTCGCGGTTGCGGCAAAACCCGGCTGGTCGGCGAGGCGCTGAGCGAGGCATGCGAACAAACCTGGTGGCGCTTGCTCTTTGGCGACAGCCATCGCCGCCGGCAGCCGTGCGAGGCGCGGCCGCCGCGCGATATCCCGCGGCTGTTGTTCAAGGTGGAGGTCGATCCATTCTTTCCCCATCCATGCCGGCGGAAGGGGGACAAGCCGGAGCCCGAGCCGATGGATCCCAATGGCATGGCGTTTCAGTTATTGCGCAATCTGGTGTTCGCGTTGACCAGCCTGCTCGATCCGCGCCTCAGCCAGCGGCGCTTCGGCCGGACCCTGCGGGGGCGTCTTGGTTTCTGGCGTTACTGGTTCAGTCCTACGGGGCTTCATTGGCCGTTTCCAGCTCACCCCGATTCCTGCTGGAAAAAACCGTTGCTTGCCGTTTTCGTTCTGCTTTGCATGGTTCTGGCCCTGGTGGTGCTGGCCCTCCTGTCTCCGGCTTGGGAAGGGGCTCGCTGGATAGTTTTTCTGGCCCCAGTGTTGATAACGGTTTCCGCCTGGCTCTTTCTCCGTTGGCGGGACTGGAGCGCGCTGGCCCGCTTCAGTTCGCAGCTCTATGATCTGGTGCACGCCCAGGATATCGACAAAAGCGAGCAGTTCAGCCAATCGGCCGGTGTGCAACTGTCCCAGCGGTGGAACCTGCCGGCGATCGCGTTGGTCTTGCTGGGGGTGGTGTCGATTGGCGTTGGTGCCTTCTCCTGGCTCGCGCATGGGGGGACGGAATTGAAAGGGGGACCGGGGAGTTTGGTGACGCTGTTGCTGGGCACCGGTCTGCTGGTCTGGAGCCGTCAACTCGGCTGGAAGGAATCCAACACCGCCCGCTTCGGTCAGCAGAACCCGGTATGGATGATCACCCAGTTGCGGCGCTATCTCTTTCTGCTGCACCGGGTCGGTATCGAGCCGGTGCTGGTGTTCGATGAACTGGACAAGCTGGAGGACGATGTCTTCGCCAGCCGGCGCCGTCCTTCCCCGGCGCAGGCAGTGGCAGCGGCGGACGCCCGGCCGGCTGAGCACACGTCAGGGCAACTGGATTCGTTCCTCGATGTGATCCAGCGTCTTCGCCAGATGCTGGCCGGGGATTTCGTGACGATTCTGGTCGGCGGATGGGATCTGGTGCGCGCCTATGAGCAGGCGCTGGATGGTTCTTTTCCCTTGCCGCTCGGCAGCATCGTGCAAGAGGCCATCTACCTGGGGCCGGTGTCGCCTCTTACGGTGAAAGAGTGGTGGGACCAGCACCCGGAAAAGCATTGTGAAAGCGATTCAGAAGGGCAGGCAGAGGAGGCCATCTACCTGGGGCCGGTATCGCCCGCCGCGGTGGAAAAGTGGTGGGACAAGCACTCGGAAAAGCTTTGTGAAAGCGATTCAGAAGGGCAGGCAGAGAGCGACAGCCAGGCTGAAGCCCCTGTCGCATGGGTTTTCTCAAAGGGGCTCTATGCGCGTCTGCAAGGTTATCGCCGCAATTGGACCGCCAGCGAGGAGCATCGCGAGGCAATCCAGTCGATGGCCGAGGTGGCAGGGGAGTATTGGGAGACGGATGCAATCATCCGATGGATAAGCAACGGGGATGCCAAGCCCTGGATGCGTCATCTCACGCGCCATCGGGTGTTGACGCTGCTGCGTGTCGGCATGGCGGAACAAGCATTCGATTATGCCTTCGACGAGGGATCCCTTGATGGAGAGGAAGCAATGTGGGATCCGGATGAGATTGAAAAACGCATCAAATCTTCTGATCCGGAAGACCGTATTGCGGTAGGGCGCTTGATTCTCGCTCGCTGCATAAAGGAGAAGAAGGAGAAGGAGAAGGAGAAGGAGAAGGAGAAGTCCCGAAAAACACCGGGCGAAACCCCTCCTGGCCTTGCCGATTCATGACCCGGCAAGGCGCCCCCCGGTCCAGTCGAAAAGCGGGGTTTCGCGCCTCAACCCAGCCTACGATGGTTTGTTTTTCTCGTTGCGCATGCCCTGCGCGGAGCGGCGTTTTTTGCGCACGACCTTTTTCAGCGGGCTCAGGTTCAGTTCGTCCACGACCAGGTTTTGCGCCGCGTTCAGCATGGATACGGCGGCCTCGGCGATCTGGTCGGGCAGCAGGGCGTTGGCCGGGTCGTCGCCGGGGGCGAAATCGGTGTGGTCGTGGAACGGGCTGCGGGTCATGCCGGGGTTGATCAGCATCACGCGCAGGCCGGCGCTGGCGGTTTCTTCACGCAGCGCGCGGGTGAAACCGCGCAGGCCGCTTTTTGCGGCGGTATAGACGCTGCCGTAACGGCCGCCGCGCAGGGCGGTTTCGGAGCCGATGAACAGCAGGTCGCCACGGCCCCGCCGTTTCATGCCGGGCAGCAGGCGGCGCGCGATGCGGATCGGCGCG
>JALVEB010000201.1 GCA_027008705.1 Sedimenticola sp.
CCTACCTCTTCGAAACCGCGCCGCCGGCGGATGCGCCGCGCATGCGCAAGTACAACAGCGTGCCGCATCCATTGGTGTTGGCCCCGCCGCCGGTGATGGGGGCTCAGACGTATCCGGCGGGGAGTCTGTTTCCGCTCGATGTGCAACTGTTTGGCCGCGCTTGCGATTATGCGGAGCTTGTCGTGCAGGTGCTTGCACTGGTCGGTCGTGATGGGCTGGGCGCGAACGATGCGCCCTTGCGGTTGATGCGTATCCGCTCGGAGCAGTTGGCGACGGGGGAGTCTGTCGGGTACCTGCCCGGGCGGGCGATTCCCCTGGAGCCTGCCTGCCCTGAAATCCCGCCCGGTCCCGATTCTCCGGTCGAAATCCGGTTCATGACGCCGCTGCGACTGGTGGTCGGTGGCCGCGTCGTCGGCCCCGGAAAAATCTCCTTTCGCGCAGTGTTCTCCAGCCTGTTGCGGCGTATCTCCATGCTCACGGTATTTCATACTGGCCACCCATTGGAAACCGATTTTGCCGGGCTGGTCAAATGCTCGGAAGCGGTGAGGATCGACGCGGCCAAGCTGCGCTGGCAGGAATGGAAACGCCACTCCGCCCGCCAGAATAGGCTGGTGCCGATGGGCGGGCTTATCGGCCGTTTTTCCGTGGACCTCACCGGGGCGGAAGCGCTCTGGCCCTATCTCTGGCTGGGCCAATGGACCCATGTTGGCAAGGGCACGATAATGGGTTTGGGCGGTTATTCCATCTCCGTCAAGCGTGAGGAAAAGGCGTAGCCTGCTGCGCCATAACCGTTGAATCGGCTGGGGCTTGAACAATCTTCTGTATTGGATAGCGTAGGGTGGATCAAGCGTAGCGGATCCACCGGTTCTATAAATTAAACCCACCTTTTGATTCCCAAAACATTTCCCAAACGGCATCTTGGAACGGTATCGCCACCCGGAATTCCAGGAGTCCGTTTCTACATTACCCATATCGCCTAATCCTACTTTGTCAGATTAACCCACTTGCAGATATGGCATCACCGGAGCTTCCCATTTATCTCCGCATTGCCCCGTCAACGGCAGTAGGGTGGGCTGCGCCCAGCAAAAACCGGAGCAGGTCAATGGTAGGCGCGCCCCACCCCACGCCGTATCGGCTCCGCCATCGGCACGGAACCGCTCCAGGGGATGGAGAATCGGCACATTCGATCCCTCGGGCAGCTCCCGCCAGGCCAGATAGCGCCACAGCTCGTTGCCGCCGTGGGCGAGAAGGCAGTTGCGATCCGGATTGATGACGGCGTAATGGTTGCTAGGGAGAGCGGCCAGCCAGATCTTCAAAAGCCTGCCGCTGGCGGCGGGAAAGCCCCAGGCTGCAATCAGCCGCAGGCCGAGGTGTGCCGCCAATGCGCTGCCCGAATCACAACATCCGTTCCTATTTTGGGTTACACTTCACGCATGGGAAAGAAAGACATCATCAGCAAGGACATCCTGCGCCAGATCACCGTAGACTTCGCCAACCTCCTGTTCGGCCTCGACATCGACCCCGACCACCTCGAACTGCTCGAAACCGAAGAACAACGCATCGAAGACCGGCGCGCCGACTTCCTCGCCCGCGTGCGCAAGCGCGACAGCGGCGAACCCTTCCTGCTGCACATCGAACTCCAGAACGACAACCAGCCCCAAATGCCGCTGCGCATGCTGCGCTACTACACCGACATCCAACTCCAATGGCCCAAGGAACCCGTGCGCCAATACCTGGTCTACACAGGCAAGCGCCCGCTGGCCATGAGCGACCACATCGACCACCCCGACTGGCGCTACTGCTATACTCTGTTCGACATCCGCA
>JALVEB010000202.1 GCA_027008705.1 Sedimenticola sp.
CCCATACTACTGGCAGGTGGATCGCGCGCGTCAGCAGGCCGTCTCCGAGCTGCCCGAGCTAACCACAGAAGCCGCTTTTCATCTCGATCTCTATCGAAATTGACCCGATAGCGTAGGCCCGATCAAGCGCAGCGGATCGGGCAGCGGCGCGATTGCGCGGCACCGCCGCAGCCGGTTCCGCGGTACTTGAACCGGCCTACAGCGGTTTATTGCCATGCGGGCGTAGGCCCGATCAAGCGAGCGGATCGGGCGACAGCGCCAAGCCTTTGAAATCAGGAAACGTCAAGCGAAATGAAGCGCGATTACCCTGAGCGAATGGCGAGAGACCATCGCATTCCCGAAACGGGTAGAATAGCCTCAATGCGCGTATCACGGTGCCGCTATACGAAACCGAGCCTTCTACCCATGGCGGATAAGCCGTTGCAATTGAAATCCTCGCTGGCCTCCCTGGCCGCCGGCCTCTGGCCGCGCGGCCCGCTGCCGCCAGTGGAACGACAGCTGATCGAAAACCTCTATCTCGCCGGGCTGCCGACCCTGGTCGCCGGTGAAGTCACCGCCGTGGTCAGTTTTCTGGCTTTTGGCGGCCTTTCCGGTGGGCTCCCGGTGGTGGGGTGGATGCTGGTGTTCTCGCTGCTCACCGCGATCCGCTTCTGGCGTATCGGGGTCTGGCGCGGACGACAGCCCTGGGATGGCCGGACAGCGCGCCGCGCGGCCAACGAATACCGCTTGTTGACGCTGCTCTCCGGCATCGCATGGAGCTATCCACTGACCGCGTTGTCGTTCCCGATCGGCTCGATACAACAGATCTACGCCCTGGTCATCACGATCGGCATGCCGGTAGCCGCAATGCCCGCCAACTCGATCTTCATGCCGGTCTACCGCTGCTTTGAAATTCCGCTCATCACCGCCTTGCTGTACTGGACGATCAGCGTTCCACCCGCGCTCAACGCCCATTTCGCCTTCATTGCCGCCATCTACGGCTTCATCCTTTATCTGACGGCGCGTATCTACAGTGGGAGCCTGCGCGCGACCTTGAAAGCACAACAACAGAATCAGCAACTCATCAGCGAGCTCTCCAGCGCGAACAAACAATTGGAAGGGATCGCCTACCTGGATCCATTGACCGGACTGGCCAACCGTCGGTGGTTTCAGCTGGAAGCCAATCGCATACTGCGTCTGGAGCCGGCAAACGGTCGGCAGGCAGCCTTGTTGTTGATCGACATGGACAACTTCAAGCAGGTCAATGACCGGCTGGGTCACACCGCCGGTGACCGACTCCTGGTCACAATCGCCGATCGCTTGAAAAGCGCCTTGCGCTTGAATGACATATCGGCTCACAAAACGGCGGAAGTCTCACGCTATGGCGGCGATGAATTCATGGTGCTGCTGGTGGACGCCGATGGCGAGGAAGGCGCGCGCAAGGCGGTCACGCGCATCCTGCGCCGGATCGGCCAACCCGTGGCGCTGCAAGGCGTCGAGATCACCCCGAGCGTCAGTATCGGCATCGCCATGGCGCCCGAGGACGGCAACGAGCTCGACACCTTGATCCGAGGCGCGGATCTGGCCATGTACCAAGCCAAGCAGTCGGGACGTAACCGTTTCTGCTTCTATCGGGAACTCGATGGCGGACAAGCCCTCGGCGGTACGAGCACGAACGCCGCCAAACGAGGCTGAACCCGGGTCTCCAGCCTTCCATAAGATTGCGCATAATGTATATTATGTTAAATAATCTGGCAGGAAAGCGAAATCGGATTTAGACCGATCCTCGCGCCCTGATGAACGGCGCTACACGTCCAGGCGCGCCAGCACCTCGCGCGCCCGAGCCATGCCGATATCCAGGCAGCGACGGATATCGTCCATCGTGATCGGCCCGTCGCCGCGTCCGGCGGCGTGGTTGACGACAATTGCGCAATGCGCATAGCAGATGTCCAGCTCGCGCGCCAGCGCCGCCTCGGGCATGCCGGTCATGCCGACCAGGTCGCAGCCATCGCGTTCGAGGCGGTCGATCTCGGCGGCGCTTTCGAGACGCGGCCCCTGCATCGCCGCGTAGGTTCCGCCGTCGTGCATATCGACATCGGCCTCGGCGGCGGCATCGAGCAGAGCCTGCCGCAACATCGGGCAGTAGGGTTCGGTAAAATCGACATGGACGACCTCGGAGAGATCGGATTCATAGAAGGTGCTGGCCCGTCCCCAGGTATAGTCGATGATCTGGTCGGGGCAGACCAGGCGCCCGGGGCGCATCGGCGCCGTGATGCCACCCACCGCCGCCATGCCGACGATGATCTCGGCGCCGAGCTGCTTCAGGGCGTAGAGGTTGGCGCGGTAGTTGACCTTGTGCGGCGGGATGGTGTGACCGCTGCCGTGACGCGGCAGAAAGGCGATCTCGCGTTCCTCGAAGACGCCGTGGGTGATCGGCGCCGACGGCGGTCCGAACGGCGTGCGCACCACTTCGCGTCGCACCACCACGAGTGAATCCAGGCGGGTGAAACCGGAACCGCCGATCACTGCCAATTTCGCCATCTCGTCCGCCCGTTGCCGTTACAATGCCGGCATCATAACCAATCCGCCAGCGCCACGCCACGCCGCCAGGGGCCGGGAGGGAGCCATGAACACCCTGTTTCGCATTGCCGGTTTCCTTCCCTTCATCGGCATGGTCTTCCTGAATGCCTTCGTCGATCTGGGACACAAGATCATCATTCAGAACACCGTGTTCAAGATCTACGACGGCGAGGCCCAGGTGATCTTGACCGCCGTGGTCAACGGTCTGATCCTGGTGCCGTTCGTGCTCTTATTCACCCCGTCGGGCTATCTCGCCGACCGCTTCCGAAAACCTCGGGTGATGCGCGTCAGTGCCGCCGTTGCGGTGGTGCTGACCTTGCTGATCACCTTGTGCTATTACCAGGGCTGGTTCTATGCGGCCTTCGCGATGACCTTTCTGCTCGCGGTGCAGAGCGCTTTCTATTCTCCGGCGAAATACGGCTACATCCGCGAGCTCGCCGGCAAGGAGGCCCTGGCGGCGGCGAACGGTCTGGTACAGGCGACGACCATCGTCGCGATCCTTGCCGGGGTGTTCGTGTATTCGATCCTGTTCGAGCGCTCGCTCGCCGGCCATCCCGTACAGGACGAAGCCGGGCTGATCCGCGCGGTCGCGCCGGTGGGATGGCTGCTGGTGAGCTGTACCCTGGTCGAATGGCTGCTGGCCATGCGCCTGCCCATGCGTGGCGCCGCGCCCCGCGCGCCCGCGTTCGACCGGCAGCGCTATCTGCGCGGCGCCTACCTGCGGCATAACCTGCGTATTCTGCGACGCAATCGCACGATCTGGCTGGCGATCATCGGGCTGTCGCTGTTCTGGGCGGTGTCGCAGGTCGTACTGGCCGCCTTCCCGGCCTTCGCCAAGGCCACGTTGGGCTTGAACAACACCGTCATCGTGCAGGGTCTGCTGGCCTGTAGCGGCATCGGCATCGTCGCCGGCTCGCTGCTCGCCGGGCGGGTTTCCCGACGCTATATCGAGACCGGTCTGATCCCGCTCGGCGCGCTCGGCATGGTCGCCACCCTGGGGCTGCTGCCGGGCATCGCCCCGCTGCCGTGGCTGGGGCTGGACATCGCCGCATTCGGCTTCTTCGGCGGCCTGTTCATCGTGCCGCTGAACGCGTTGATCCAGTTCCATGCGCGCGCCGGCCAGCTCGGCACCGTGCTGGCCGGCAACAACTGGATCCAGAACCTCGTGATGCTGGGCTTTCTCGGCCTCACCGTGGCCTTCTCGCTGGCCGGGGTCGATCCCGGGCTGCTGTTGAAAGGGCTGGTGCTGGTGACCCTCGGCGGCGCTTTGTTCACGATCTGGAAGCTGCCACAATCACTGGTGCGCTATGTGGCCGGGCTGCTCTTCGGCAGCCAGTACCGGATCCGCGTGATCGGCTTCGAGCACATCCCCTCCCAGGGCGGAGTGCTGCTGCTCGGCAACCATATCAGTTGGCTGGACTGGGCGATGATCCAGATCGCCTGCCCACGCCCGGTGCACTTCGTGATGCATCGCAAGATCTACGAACGCTGGTACCTGAAAGGCTTTCTCGACCTGTTCGGCACCATCCCGATCGCGCGTGGACAAAGCCGCGAGGCGCTGAAACGTATCCGCGCGCTGCTCGATGCCGGCGAGGTGGTCTGCCTGTTTCCGGAAGGAGCGATCAGCCGCAACGGCCAGCTCGGCCCGTTCAAAAGCGGTTTCGAGCGCGCCGCCGAAGGCGCCGACGGCCTGATCCTGCCGTTCTACCTGCGCGGTCTGTGGGGCAGCAGCTTCTCGCGCTCCAGCGAGTGGATGAAGCAGCGTCCGCGCGGTGGCCCGCGACGCGACGTGATCGTGGCCTTCGGCCCGCCACTGCGGATCACGGCCCGCGCCCGTGAAGTCAAGGCGGCGGTGTTCGAGCTCTCGATCGATGCCTGGCGCGCCTACCTCGACACCCAGCCGCCACTGGCATCGGCCTGGCTGCAAACCGTGCGCCACAACCCCGGCGCGGCGGCGCTCGGGGATAGTGCGTCACGCCGCCTCCTCAGCCGCCGGATCTGCGCCGGCCGGGTCTTCCGCCTGGCCCGCTGCCTGCCCAGGCGCGCCGGCGTCGCGATTCTGCTGCCGACCAGCGCGCAGGCGCTGCTGGCCGATCTCGCGGCGCTGCTGAGAGGCGGTTATGTCATCCACCTCGATCCGGAGCAGCCCGCCGAGGTCCTCGCCAAGACGCTGCAACGCGCCGGTATCCGCCATCTGGTGACGCGCCGTGATGAGCTGCAACGACTGGCGCGTGCCGGCCACACCCTGGAAGTCGCCTTCGGTGGGCTAAATAAACACTATCTCGACGACCTTGCCCCAGGCGCGCCCTGGTGGTCCCTGCCCGCGCTCCGGCTGTTGCCGGCACATCGGCTTCAGCGCCTGTTCAGCGCGCCGACGGCGCTCGACACCCCGGCCGCCATCCTCCCCGACGCCAGGCCGGAAGGCGCCGCTCATGGCGTCGTGTTGAGCCAGCGCAACCTGATCGCCAACATCCGCCAGATCAGCGAGCTGCTCGATGCGCGCGGCGACGATCTGGTGCTCGCCAGCCTGCCGCTCCATCGCGCCATCGGTTTCGTCGTCACCGGTTTGCTGCCACTGATCGAAGGCATCCCGGTGATCTGTCATCCGCGCGCCGAGGACGCGCGCGGCATCGCTCGCGCGGTGGCGCGGCACGAGGCTACCCTGTTGGTCGCCACCACCGCCTGCCTGCGCAAGTGCGTGGACGATGAAAAAATCCATCCGCTGATGCTCGCGTCGCTCCGCCTCGTGGTGAGCGCCGAGAACGGGCTCGACGAGACCCTGCGCCAAGCCTTCAAGCTGAAATTCGGCAAGACGCTGTATACCGGCTACCAGCGAGCCGAGGCCACTTCATTGGCGGCGCTGAACCTGCCCGACCGACTCGCCACCGACGACTGGCATGTGCAGACCGGCAACAAACCGGGCAGCGCCGGCCTGCCGCTGCCCGGCGGCAGCATCCGCATCGTCGATCCCGACCGCTTGACCCCCCTGCCGAACGGCGAAACCGGACTGATCCTGATCGGCGGCGAGTCGATCATGCAAGGCTATCTGGACGACGAGCGGGCCACGCGGCAGGCGCTGGTGGAACTCGATGGCAAACGCTGGTTCAAAACCGACGATCTCGGCTGGCTCGATGACGACGGTTTTCTGTTCCTGGCGGAATCTCAGGGGTAGAGCGAAATCACCCCGGGAGGGCGGGTCGCGAAACGCTTGTAGCTCCATTGATACTGTCGCGGGCACAATGCGATGCATTCCTCGATGGCCTGGTTCATCGCCGCCACCGAGGTCGCCTCGTCCGGCGAGTGGATCTCCGCCGGCGGTTCCAGCCAGTGCTCGCGAAAGCCGCGCCGCCCCGGCAGGCGTTCATAGAACAAAGACAGCACCGGCGCGCCCGAGCGCCGCGCGAGGCGCGACAGCAGCGTGATGGTCAGCGCCTGGTGACCGAAGAACGGCGCGAAGCGGTTGCCACCGCCCTCCCCGCCCTTGGGTTGTTGATCCGGCAGGATGCATACGATCTCGCCGCGCTTCAAGGCTTGGTAGAGCGACTTGATCCCCGAGACCGAGGTCGGCACCAAGGTGCCACCGGCGGCCGAACGCCCCTTCAGCATCACCTCCGCGAGGGCCGCTTCACGCGGCGGCCGATACAGCGCGGTAACCGGCGCCAACGCCGGCAGGTAGAGAATCCCGACCTCCCAGTTACCCAGATGCGGCGCGATCACCAGTAACCCCTTGCCACGGGCCAGCGCGCGTCTGGGCAGCTCGGCGCTCGCGGCGCTGGCCGGCTGGACCCGCGCCGCCCAGCGCGTCGGATCGCCCCGCCACATCTTCGGCATCTCGAGCAGGGTCCGCGCATTCTCGACCAGCGAAGCGCGCCACAGTTCGCGCCTTTCCGCCTCCGGCATGCGCGGAAAACACAGCCGCAGGTTGATATCGGCGATCAAACCGGTTTTACTGTTGCAACGCGCCGCCACGCGCCCGACCACCCATCCCAGCCCGTGGATCACGGGCCATGGCAAGGCCGCCAGCAGCGCCACCGCCGCGCGCACCGCGCTGTGCTTCATCGCGCAACCCCCGAATCAATCGCCATCGACATGACGACTCGAATGAAAACCTGTCGCGACCTCCCGACCGATGCCCTGGCCACGCTGCTCGCGCGCTACCTCATGCGTCTGAGCTGGGTGGCCGATGGCGAGGCCATCCCCGGCTCTCACTGGGGCGAACCGGAAGCCGGCCTGATCGGCGACACCCTGTATGTGCGTGGCGACACGCCACTGCATTCCGCATTGCATGAATGCGGCCATTATATCTGCATGGACAGGCAACGGCGATCCTCGCTGCATACCGATGCCGGCGGCGACTACCTCGAGGAATGCGGCGTCTGTTATCTGCAAATCCTGCTCGCCGATACGCTGCCGGATTGCTCCGCCGCCGCGCTGATGGAGGACATGGACCGCTGGGGCTACAGCTTCCGGCTCGGCTCCACCCGGCGCTGGTTCGAGGAGGATGCGCAAGACGCCCGCGCCTGGCTGCGAGCACAACGCCTGATCGATGAACACGACCGGCCCACATGGCGTTTGCGGGATCCATGACAGCGCCCGGGGCGGGAGCTGTTACCGTGGAACCGGCCGCGGCGGCGCCACGAAATTGCGCCGCTGCCCGATCCGCCACGCTCGGTCGGGCCTACGTCTTATCAGGTCAATACCATTTCGAGCCTGGCTGAGCAGTGACGAAAATTTCTCGTGGGAAAGTATCTACTCGTCGCCCATGAATTTTCCGGGCTAAGAATGGGGAGATGCCTGGGCGAGCAGGCGTCGCGGCGCGATACGACCGTCGTCCAGGACCTCGCCGACGCCGAGGAATTCTTGC
>JALVEB010000203.1 GCA_027008705.1 Sedimenticola sp.
CTGGGGAATATCTGCCGCCAGTGTCCTCTCCAAGCACTGGCGCCGTTGCAGGCGTTCGCGCAGGCTGCCGCCGGGCGCCTCGTCCTTTTCCCAGTCCGGCAGGCCGGCGTGGTGACCGGCGATCAGGTAGGCCAGGATACGTCCGGGCAATCCCAGTGCTTCGACGGCATGGATGGCGCCAGCGGTGGAGTGATCAACCCGCCCCGACCCCCCTTCGAGGTGCGCCCGCTCACGTTCGTAACCGCTCTCCCTGCGGATGTAGTTCTGAAACTCGGGATTGAATTTACCGAGATCGTGCCATGTTCCGGCGATCCCCGCCCATTGCTCACCGCCGAAGACAGTTGCGAAACGCGCGGCGAGTCGACCGACGCTGGCCAGATGTTCCTCCAGCCGATGAACCCGCCAACCGCCATCCGGACTGGACGCGACATGCGCGATCGCCGTCTCTGGGATTGACTGCTCCATGCGTTACGGTTCCATTGTCCTTCGATGAGAAAGGTCAATCTACCAAGAGCACCACACGAAGGAAACCTCCTCCGCCCAATCGGCGATGTTCCGAAGCGGACCTGGCTATTCTTCGCGTTTCCAGCGCGCGATCTCTTGTTCTCCCATGCGCCGCAGCAAGGCGCAGTTGCGCTCGGGGATATGGGACGGATTGGGATGGCCGGCGACGGCGCGCGCGACCGAGTCATGACGCAGCAGATGCAGCATCGGGTAGGGCGAGCGGTTGCTGTGGTTGGCCGGGTCGTCCGGCGGCGCGCCGTCGAAACGGTAGTCTGGATGGAAACTGGCCAGTTGCACGCGATCGGCCAGACCGGCCTGGTCTATGGCCCATTCGCACTGTTCCAGAAGGTCGAGAAAGCTTTCGAAGCCGGGCACCGCCTCGGGCAGGACGAACAGCAGGGTCTCGGGTTGGTCGGCGGTGACGAAGCCTTCCAGGCAGGCGAGGAAGTCGCGGTAGGCGCTCCCGGGATCGCCGGCCGGGGTGACTTCCCAGCCGAGCCGGCCGCTGTCGACGACCCGCGCGGCAAAAGGACAGAGATCGAGGCCGATGACGAAGCGCCGCACCCATTGCAGGCTGCGATCGATCACCGCCTCGTTATTCAAGGATCTCCACCGGCATGCCGAGCTCGAGTTCGCCCTCGTTGTCATGCAGCAGATTCTGACCGAAGTAGACCTTGTTGTCACGCCGACGATAGCTCAGCAGGGTGCGCATCGGCTCCTTGTCGGGGTGTTTCTCGGCGGTTTCCGGATCGATCGTCGGGATTACGCATCTCGAGCAGGGCTTGACGACGCGCAGTTCGATGTCGCCGATGCGGATGCGTTTCCAACGGTCTTCGGCATAAGGCTCGCAGCCGCGAACCACGAGGTTCGGGCGGAACCGCCGCATCGGCAGCGGCTCGCCGCCGATGCGGCGGTTCAAATCGTCGAGCGAGGCCTGCGAAATCAGCAGCAGCGGAAAGCCGTCGGAGAAGGCCGCGAGGTCGCCCGGTCGCGCATAGTTCAGATCGACCTGGCGCTCGCTGTCGTCGCGGATGCGCACCAACCGCACGGCTTGCCCGAGAAAGTCGCTGAGCCAGGCATCGGCGTCGTCGCTGACGTGATCCGCCTCGCATTCGTCGTCCCAGATGCGCACGCGCAGGCGTTCGCCCTCGGGATCCAGCGGCGCAAGCAGCGGATCGCCATCGGCGCGGCGCAGCAGCAAGCCGTCCTCGCGGACCTCCGGGGTCAGCAGCGCCATGCGCGGCTGCTGGCGCTGGGTCAGGAAGCGGTCGGATTCGTCCACCAGCATCCAGCGCCGATCATCGGCGACGCCGAGTCGGTCGATGGTGGCGCGTTGCAATGAATGGCCACGCAGGGATTTGACCGGGTGGCACCAAAGTTCACTCAGCAGGATTTCCGTCATCGTCGGTTCGGTTTCCTCTATTTCATCGTCGGCCTGCCGCCACAGGGAGCGGGTTGTATTGGCAAACAGGAATCGCTCGATGGATATTCTCCCATACCTGAAACTCATGGTGCAGAAAAACGGCTCGGACTTGTTCTTCAGCACCGGCGCGCCGCCCAATCTGAAGGCCGAGGGGCGTACCGCCCCGATCGGGAACACCTCGATGGAACCAGGACAGGTAAAGCGACTGGCCTACTCGATCATGAGCGACGAGCAGATCAGGGAGTTCGAGGCGACGATGGAATGCAATCTTGCCATCTCGATCCATCGTCTCGGGCGCTTCCGCGTCAACCTGTTCCGCCAGCGCGGCGACGCGGCGATGGTGATCCGCTATATCAAGGGTGTGATCCCGGATTTTGAAACCCTGGGCCTGCCCGATCTGCTCAGCGAGCTGATCATGCTGCCGCGCGGCCTGATTCTGGTGGTCGGCTCCACCGGCTCGGGAAAATCGACCACCCTGGCCTCGATGATCGACTACCGCAACCGTCATGCCACCGGCCACATCCTGACGATCGAGGATCCGATCGAGTACCTCCACACGCACAAGAAATCGATCGTCGACCAGCGCGAGGTCGGCCTGGACACCCTGTCGTTCGAGGTGGCGTTGAAGAACGCGATGCGCGAGGCGCCGGATGTGATCCTGATCGGCGAGATCCGCGACGCCGACACCATGCAGCATGCCATCGCCTACGCCGAGACCGGCCATCTGTGCCTGTCGACCCTGCATGCCAACAACGCCAACCAGGCACTGGACCGCATCGTCAATTTCTTTCCCGACAGCGCCCATCGCCAGCTCTACAGCGATCTTTCCCTGAACCTGAAAGCCGTGATCTCGCAACGCCTGATCAAGACTCCGAACGGCGGTCGCGTGCCGGCGGTGGAGACGTTGATCCTGACCAGCTACATCAGCGAACTGATCCAAAAGGGCGACATCCACGGCATCAAGGAAGCCATGGAACAAGGCCAGCAGCGCGGCATGCAGACCTTCGACCAAGCGCTCTACCAACTCTACAAGGCCGGCAAGATCACGCTGGAGGACGCGCTGGAGAACGCCGACTCACGCAACAACCTGTCGCTGAAGATCCGGCTTGACGAAGGGGGCGACTTCGCACGCGCCGGACGCGGCGAGCCGATGTCACTGTCGGGCGGCTGAACCCGGAACGCAAGCGGATCACCGCATCGCGAGCAAACGATCGAGCTGGTTGGCGAAGGCCCGCCGATCGGCTTGGCTGAATGCCGCCGGGCCACCGGTATCGACGCCGGTGGCGCGCAGGCTGTCCATGAAATCGCGCAGATTCAGGCGCTCGCGGATATTCTCCTCCGTGTACAGCTCACCGCGCGGGTTCAACGCCCGGCAACCGTTGGCGACCAGCTCGGCGGCCAGCGGGATATCCGCGGTCACCACCAGGTCACCGGGAGCCGCATGAGCCGCGATATAACGATCGGCGACATCGAAACCCGCGCCGACGCGCACCGAGCGGATCCAACGCGACGGTGGCGTGCGCAAGGGCCGGTTGGCCACCAGTACCAGCGGCAGTCGCTTGCGTTCGGCGGCGCGGTAGAGGATCTCCTTGATGACCTTCGGGCAGGCATCGGCATCGACCCAAAGGGTGATCGTGGTTTGCATGGAAAATTCCGGGAATGAAGGGAGGACGAGCATAACAAACTCCCCCACCTCGGCGGGATTTCTGTTATAGTGGCGCCTCGCGGATGCCTCGCCGGTTGGCATCCCTCGCGGCGGCTTCCGTCCGCCGACGATCCTGAACCGTTTGCCCGCGCCCCGGGCTTCCCGTGATCAAGGACTTCATTCCCGCCTGGACCGGTTCCCTCGGCATCGCCGTACAGGGAAGGCATCATTCCAGAGAATCTGTATGTCATTCGAATCCCTCGGTCTTTCGACCGAACTCCTGCGCGCGGTTGCCGAGCAGGGCTACGACCAACCCACTCCGATCCAGCGCCAGGCCATACCGATCATCCTGCAAGGCAAGGACGTAATGGCCGGCGCGCAGACCGGCACCGGCAAAACCGCCGGCTTCACCCTGCCGCTGCTGCAACGCCTGAGCGAGAAACCGGCGGTGAAAAGCCGCTCGCCGCGCGCCTTGGTGCTGACGCCGACGCGCGAGCTGGCCGCCCAGGTCGGCGAAAGCATCGCCACCTATGGGCGCTATCTGCCGCTGCGCTCCGCGGTGGTGTTCGGCGGCGTCAAGATCAACCCCCAGATCGAGAAACTGCGCCGTGGCGTCGATATCCTGGTCGCCACCCCGGGCCGCTTGCTCGATCACGCCAGCCAGAAGACCGTCGACCTCTCCCATATCGAAATCCTGGTGCTCGATGAAGCCGACCGCATGCTTGACATGGGCTTCATCCACGATATCCGCAAGGTGCTGGCGCTGTTGCCCGACAACGCCCAACGCCAGAATCTGCTGTTCTCGGCAACCTTCTCGAACGAGATCAAGCAACTCGCCAATCGCCTGTTGAACGAGCCGCAATTGATCGAGGTCGCGCGGCGCAACACCACCGCCGAGCGTATCTCGCAGATCGTCTACCCGGTCGACAAGGGGCGCAAGCGCGAGCTCTTGAGCCACCTGATCGGCCAGGGCGACTGGCGCCAGGTATTGGTCTTCACACGCACCAAGCACGGCGCCAACCGGCTCGCCCAACAGCTTGAGAAAGACGGCCTGAGCGCCGCCGCGATTCACGGAAACAAAAGCCAGGGCGCACGCACCCGCGCGCTCGCCGGCTTCAAGAACGGCGACATCCGCGTGCTTGTGGCCACCGACATCGCCGCGCGCGGGCTGGATATCGATCAACTGCCCCATGTGGTCAATTTCGAGCTGCCGAACGTGCCGGAAGACTATGTTCATCGCATCGGCCGCACCGGTCGCGCCGGACGCGAGGGCGAGGCCATCTCCCTGGTATGCATCGACGAGCACAAGCTGCTGCGCGACATCGAGCGCCTGCTCAAGCAACCCATCCCCAGCCAGGTGCTGACGGGTTATGAAGTGGACCCCACCATCGCGGCCGAGCCGATCCAGAACGGCCGCAACAAACGCGCCGGAGGCGGTGGGCGCGGCGGTGCCCAGGCCCGCCATCGGGGCGGTCGCAACGGTAGCGGCAACAACGGCCAGCCCCGCGCCGCCGGCAAGCGCCGCCCGGCTGGCCGCAACGGCAATTCACGCAACCGCGCCCCGGCATGAACGGATGCCCGCCAGGGCCTGAACGACGGAGAAAACCATGAGCCAACTCCCCCCCTGCCCCCAATGCGGCTCGGAGTACAGCTACCCGGAGGGCGACAACCTGGTCTGTCCCGAGTGTGGTCATGAATGGTCGGCCAGCGAAGCCGAGACGGAAAGCGACAACGGTTTGATCGTAAAGGATGCCAACGGCAACCGGCTCGAAGACGGCGACAGCGTGACCGTCATCAAGGATCTGAGGGTGAAGGGATCCTCGGCGGTGGTCAAGGTCGGCACCAAGGTCAAGAACATCCGACTCGTCGAAGGTGACCACGACATCGACTGCAAGATCCCCGGCATCGGCGCCATGCAATTGAAATCGGAATTCGTCAAGAAAGCCTGAGGCGAAAGCAAGACGGTCGCGCTGCCACGGAATTGCGCCGTTGCCCGATCCGCGGTACTTGATCGGGCCTGCGCCTTTCAATGGCATGTAAGCGCGATTGCCCTGGTCCGGGCGGGGCGCTTGCTGGCGCCTGCCCGGCCGATCCCCTATACTTTCCCGTTTCATTTTTGCGCCGATCCATGAACCCCGACCTGAACCGCCTGCAACCCTACCCGTTCGAGCGACTGGCCGCGTTGAAGAGTGGGCTGGAGCCGCCCGCGGAGCTGGATCACATCGCGCTGTCGATCGGCGAGCCACGCCACCCGACACCGTCGCTGATCCATGAATCGGTGCTCGGCCACCTGCACGGGCTGTCGCGCTACCCGAACACGCGCGGCGAGACGACGCTGCGCGAAGCGATCGTCGACTGGCTGAGCGCGCGTTTCTCGCTGCCCACCGGATCGCTCGATCCGGAAACCCAGGTACTGCCGGTCAACGGCACGCGCGAGGCGCTGTTCAGCTTTGCCCAGGCGGTGATCAACCGCGGCCGTACCCAGCCGCTGGTGATGATGCCCAACCCTTTCTACCAGATCTACGAAGGCGCGGCGCTGCTTGCCGGCGCCCAGCCGCACTACCTGAACTGTACCGAGTCGAACGGCTTCGTGCCGGATTTCGAGTCGATCGACACCCTTGCCTGGAAGCGCTGCCAACTGCTCTATCTGTGCTCGCCCGGCAACCCGAGCGGCGCGGTGATCGATCTGGCCACCCTGCAACGCCTGATCGAACTGGCCGAACGCCATGATTTCATCATCGCCGCCGACGAGTGCTATTCCGAGATCTATCTCGACGAGCGACAGCCGCCGGTGGGCCTGTTGCAGGCGGCCGCGGCCATGGGTCACGAGGATTACCGCCGCTGCGTGGTGTTCCACAGCCTGTCGAAACGTTCCAACGCGCCGGGGCTGCGCTCCGGTTTCGTCGCCGGCGACCGACGCATTCTCGCCGACTATTTCCGTTACCGCACCTACCATGGCTGCGCGATGCCATTGCAGCACCAGGCGGCGAGCGCCGCCGCATGGCGCGACGAGCGCCATGTGCGGGCCAACCGCGAGGCTTACCGCGCGAAGTTCGACGCGGTGCTCGATATCCTGTCGCCGACGCTCGAGATCCAGCGTCCCGAGGCCGGCTTCTATCTATGGATGAAAACCCCGATCGCCGACACCGACTTCGCCGCCTGGCTGTACGCCAGCCGCAATGTCACCGTGCTGCCCGGCAGTTTCCTGTCGCGCGATACCCCGAGCGGCAACCCCGGGCGCGACCGCGTGCGCATGGCGCTGGTCGCCGAGCTCGACGAATGCGTGGACGCGGCGCGGCGCATCCGCGGCTTTATCGAATCCATTTGACATCCAAGCGAGAGACAACATGAGCGACATCATTCAGATTATCGACGAGGCCTTCGAACAGCGCGCCGACATCACCCCGCGCAACGTCAACACCCAGGTGCGCGACGCGGTGATGGAGACCATCGACAAGCTCGACAGCGGAGAGATCCGCGTCGCCGAGAAACGCGACGGCGAATGGGTGGTCAACGAATGGGTCAAGAAGGCGGTGCTGCTGTCGTTCCGCATCCAGGATAACTGGTTCCAGAAAGGCGGCTTCACCAACTACTACGACAAGGTTGCTTCGAAGTACGCCGATTACAACTCGCGCGATTTCCGCGAGGCCGGTGTTCGCGTGGTGCCGCCGGCGAGCGCGCGCAAGGGCTCCTACATCGCCCCCGGCACGGTACTGATGCCCTCCTACGTCAACATCGGCGCCTATGTCGATTCCGGCACCATGGTGGACACCTGGGCGACGGTAGGCTCCTGCGCGCAGATCGGAAAGAACGTGCATCTTTCCGGTGGCGTCGGCATTGGCGGCGTGCTCGAACCCTTGCAGGCGGCGCCGACCATCATCGAGGACAACTGCTTCATCGGCGCGCGTTCCGAGATCGTCGAGGGCGTGATCGTCGAGGAAGGCTCGGTGATCTCGATGGGCGTCTATATCGGCCAGTCGACCAAGATCTACAACCGCGAGACCGGCGAGGTGCTCTATGGCCGCGTGCCGGCCGGCTCGGTGGTGGTATCGGGCAACCTGCCGTCGAAAGACGGCAGCTACAGCCTGTATTGCGCGGTAATCGTCAAGCAGGTCGACGAGAAAACCCGCGGCAAGGTCGGCATCAACGAACTGCTGCGCGGCATCTGATGGCAATCACGCTGTACGGCATCCGCAACTGCGACACCATGAGGAAGGCGCGCCAGTGGCTCGACGCCCACGGCGTGGACTACCAGTTTCATGACTACCGCAAGGATGGCCTCGACGAAGAACAGTTGCGCGCCTGGGTCGACGAGCTTGGCTGGGAAGCCCTGCTGAACAAGCGCGGGCTGACCTGGCGCAAACTGCCCCCCGCGGTGCGCGAAGCCATCGACAAGGAGAGCGCGATCCAGATCATGCGGGAGAACCCGGCGATCATCAAGCGGCCGCTATTGGATCTCGGTGATCGCCGCGTGGTCGGTTTCGACGAGGCCCGCTACGCGGAGCTGTTTTCCTGATGTCCGCAACCCTGGAACTGGCAAAGGCATTGATCGCGCGGCCCTCGGTCACGCCGGATGATCACGGCTGTCAGGCGCTGATCGCCGAGCGCCTCGCCGCGATCGGCTTCGAGATCGAGCCCATGCGCTTTGGCGAGGTCGACAACCTGTGGGCGCGGCGGGGTGACGATGGCCCGCTGTTCGCCTTCGCCGGACATACCGATGTGGTGCCGACCGGCCCGGTGGAGGATTGGCGTTTCGACCCGTTCACGCCGACTATTGCCGATGGCCTGTTGTACGGGCGTGGCGCGGCTGATATGAAGGGCAGCGTCGCGGCGATGGTCGTCGCCTGCGAGCATTTCGTCGCCGCGCATCCCGGTCACAGCGGCTCGATTGCCTTCCTGATCACCAGCGACGAAGAAGGCCCGGCCACGGATGGCACCGTGAAGGTGGTCGAAACCCTGGAGGCGCGTGGCGAGAAGATCGACTGGTGCCTGGTCGGCGAGCCCTCCTCCTCCACCCGCCTCGGCGATGTCATCAAAAACGGCCGGCGCGGCTCGCTGAACGGCGATCTGCGCGTGATCGGCAAACAGGGCCATGTCGCCTATCCCCACCTGGCGAAGAATCCGCTGCACGCTTTCGCCCCGGTATTGCAACAACTGGTCGAGGAGACCTGGGATCATGGCAATGACTTCTTCCCGCCGACCAGCTTCCAGATCTCCAACCTGCACATGGGCGCCGGCGCCGAGAACGTCATCCCCGGTGATTTGCGCGCGCGCTTCAACCTGCGTTTCTCGACCGAACTCAGCGCCGATGACATCCGCCAGCGCGTCGGCGCCATGCTCGACCAGGGCGATTTCGACTACGAACTGAACTGGCGGCTCTCCGGCAACCCCTTCCTGACACCGGCCGGAGAACTGGTCGATGCCGCGCGCGAGGCGATCCGCGAGATAGCCGGCATCGACCCCGAGCTGTCCACCAGCGGCGGCACCTCCGATGGCCGCTTCATCGCCCCGACCGGCGCCCAGGTGCTGGAACTCGGGCCGCTGAACGCGACCATCCATCAGGTCGACGAATGCGTATCGGTGCGAGATCTGGACGATCTCACCCAAATCTACCAGCGCCTGCTCGAGCGCCTGCTCCCCGATTAGCGGGATAACGCCCCCCGCTTCTTCAATGTGGAGATGGCGCGTTTCAGCAGTCAGCGGATAAGCTATTTGTCAAGACCGGGCTGTTGTCACCTGATGATTGAGTGGTCACACCAAGCCAGCGCCGATATCCGAAACCTGAAGAACCTCATCGCCAAGGACTCACCTTACTACGCCCGATGTTTTACCGAACGAATCGTCGCGGCAGTGGAGAAGCTGGCGGAGTTTCCGGAGATCGGCCGGCCTGTTCCCGAAGCCGGGTACCGAAAAGATGTGCGGGAACTGATCTACCAGGGTTACCGGATCATTTATCCAACTCGCCCAGAACGAGTATTCATCGTAGCGATCATCCACGGCAGCCGGAGCCTGATGGCCGGGGAAATCAAGCCATGGGACGCTGTTTAACAGGATGTTGAAAAGTATACTCGCCGCCCATGACTTTTCGGATTTTCGAGGCCGTTCCTCGCGCCCGTGGGCTAGGCGCGGAAGCGAGTCATAGCCCATTCTATGGCGAGTTTCCGCAACAACGTCCACGGGTGCGAGGGGCGGTCGCAGTGGCCGAAAATTCGTGGGCGTCGAGTATAACTACTCAGCGAGCAGCTCAAATAAAGGGTACTGCCCAGATCACCGCTGAGTAGTTACGGAAAGCCTTACACCGAGACGTAATCATCCGGATGCGCAATCCAGCGCCGGATCAAGGGTTCGACATGCCCCGGGTAGTCGCGCAGCAGACGATCGGCGGTCTCTTGCGCGCGCGGCAACAAACCGGCGTCGCGCGCCAGATCGGCAATGCGGAAGGAGACCTCGCCGGTCTGACGGGTGCCGAGCAGCTCGCCGGCGCCCCGCAGCGCCAGATCCTTCTCGGCGATGACGAAGCCGTCGTTGGTTTCGCGCAAGGTGTTCAGGCGCTCACGCGCCTGCTGCCCGAGCGGGCGCTGATACAACAACACGCAATAGCTGTCGGCCTCGCCGCGCCCGACACGGCCACGCAACTGGTGCAGTTGCGCAAGCCCCAAACGTTCCGGATTCTCGATGATCATCAAGCTTGCGTTGGGCACGTCCACCCCGACCTCGATCACCGTGGTGGCAACCAGCAGATCCAGCTCGCCGTTCTGGAAGGCCCGCATCACCGTCTCTTTCTCGGCGCCCTTCATGCGCCCATGCACCAAACCGATGCGGCGCGCCGGCAACTCCTCGCGCAGCCGCGTCACAGTCTCCTCGGCGGTTTGGCATTGCAGCGCCTCGGATTCCTCGATCAGGGTGCAGACCCAATAGGCCTGACGACCGGCCGCGATGGCTGCCTCGACGCGCGCGACCACCTCGGCGCGGCGATCGTCGCCGATCGCCACCGTGGTCACCGGCTTGCGCCCCGGCGGCAGCTCGTCGATCACCGAGACATCGAGATCGGCGTAGGCGGTCATCGCCAGGGTGCGGGGAATCGGCGTCGCGGTCATGATCAGTTGATGCGCGCAGGCATCCTCGTGACGCCCTTTCTCGCGCAGGGCCAGGCGCTGATGCACGCCGAAGCGATGTTGTTCGTCGACGATCACCAAGCCAAGGCGCTCGAAACGCACATCGTCCTGAAACAGGGCATGGGTGCCGATCGCAAAGCGCACCGCGCCGCCGGCCAGCGCATCGAGCTTCTCGTCACGCCGCCGCCCCTTGTGGCGCCCGGCGAGCCAGTCCACCGGCACGCCCAGCGGCTCGAGCCAAGCCGAGATGGTGGCCAGATGCTGGCGCGCCAACAGTTCGGTCGGCGCCATCAAGGCGACCTGATAACCCGCATCGATCGCGATCAGGCCGACCGCCAGCGCCACCAGCGTCTTGCCCGAGCCGACATCGCCCTGCACCAGACGCAGCATCGGCCGTGGACGGGCGATGTCACGCGCGATCTCATCGATCACCCGGCGCTGCGCCGCGGTCGGACGGAACGGCAAGGCGGCAAACAGGCGTGTCAACAGCTCATCACCTTGCAACACCGGGGCTTGCTGCCGCTGCTTGAGCTGACGCGCCTTGCGCAGACTGAGCTGATGCGCCAACAGTTCCTCGAAGGCGAGACGACGCTGGGCCGGGTGCGCGCCCCGCTCGAGCGCCTCCAGCGAGGCTTCCAGCGGCGGCCGGTGCAAAAAGCGCACTGCGTCGGCCAGCGATGGCAAGCCGCTCTCGCCAAGCAATTCAGCAGGCAGCCATTCCCGCAAACTCTCGGGATTGGTCTCGAGCCATTCCAGCGCCTGCGCAGAAAGATGCATCCAGGTGAGCTGATGGAGACCCTCTGTGGTGGGATAGATCGGTGTCAGGCTGTCATCGGCGACCGGCGCCGGCTCATCGGCGGCACGATACTCCGGATGCACCATCTCCAGCCCGCCCGGCCCCTGCCGCGCCTCGCCGAAACACCGCAGGCGCTTGCCGGGCGCCAGCGCCGCCTGCTGCGCGGCGCTGAAGTGAAACAGACGCAGCCACAAAGACCCACTGTCATCGGCCACCTCCACCCGCAACGAACGACGGCGGCCCGGGCGAAGCTCGGCGCGCACCACCTCGACCTCGATCGTGGCCTGGTCGCCGGGCCGCAGACTGCCCAGCGGCCAGACCCGCGAGCGGTCCTGATAACGCAGCGGCAGGTGGAACAACAGATCCCGCACATCGTGGATGCCGAGCCTCGCCAGACGCTCGCGGGTCTTGGGACCCACACCCTTCAGTTGGCTTACGGGCGGCGACGGAAAAGCGCTATCATTCATGCATCGGCAACCGCTTGGAGAGCCCATGATACAGGAAACCCTGGTCTACCAGACCGCCGGACGCGGCACCACCAATATCACCCGGGATGTCCAGCGCCTGGTCGCCTCCAGCGGCGTGCGCACCGGGCTGGCGCATCTCTTCGTGCAGCATACCAGCGCTTCGCTGATGCTGTGCGAAAACGCCGATCCGGCGGTGCGTCAGGACCTGGAAAGCTTCATGCAACGCATCGCCCCGGACGGCACGCGCGCCTATGCCCATGCCGACGAGGGGCCGGACGACATGCCGGCGCATATCCGCTCGGTCCTGACCGGCATGGATCTCACCGTGCCGATCAGCGAGGGGCGCTGCGCGCTCGGCACCTGGCAGGGCATCTATCTGTGGGAACACCGCGCCCACGCGCACCGTCGGCGGGTGGTCGTTACCATCAGCGGGGAATGACCAGAACCCGGAACCGGCGGCAAGCGAGCCACGCCGGTTATTTCTTGATGCCGTTCTTCTTCAGGACTTGCTCATAGGCTTTGTCGAAGCCCTTCAGCGAGACCGGCACCGTGACCTTCTGACGCTGAATGGTGGCGAAACTGATGTTCATGGTCTTGCCTTCGCGCATCGATTTGACCACCTCTTCGGCCAGTTTCATCGTCACCCGGCAACCGACCCGATCGCAATACTCGTAAGGCGCCTCGCCGCCTTTGTTGTCATCGATCTTAATCAGCACGCCGGCACGCAGACCGACGCCCAATGGCAGGGTCAGCATCGCCACTGGTTCATTCTTCTTCTCGAGAAAACCGATGGCGATGCGCATCACCAGTTTCTTCTGCTTCTTGTCGAACAGGTTCTGATAGAGGAAGCAGCCGGGCCGGTCTTTCTTCTGCTGCTCGACACAGTGGATGCTCCAGTCGCCGACCCGCGGATCCTGAGCCGCCTTGGGATCGGCGCCGCTGCTTGCGGCTTGCTCGGCGAACACGCCACCGGCGGCGAGTAACAGACCTGCCGCGAACAACAGAGCGATCGATCGGAACGGGGATTGCTGCTTCATCTGGGGATCTCCATCACGGCGTCCATCTCGACGCCGGCATCTTTGGGAAGGGCCGCGACGCCGATTGCGGCGCGCGCGGGATAGGGCTCGACAAAATACTCCGCCATCACCGAGTTGACCACCGGAAAATGGGCCAGATCGGTCAGGAACACGTTCAGCTTTACGATATCGCACAGATCGCCGCCGGCGGCGCGCGCCACCGCGCGCAGGTTGTCGAAGACGCGCCGGATCTGCTGTTCGATGTCGCCGTCGACCATCTCCATGGTTTCCGGAATCAATGGGATCTGACCCGACAAATAAACGGTGGCGCCGCAACGCACCGCCTGGGAATAGGTGCCGATGGCCTCGGGAGCCTGGTCTGTCTTGATGACTTCTTTGTTCACGGATACAGCCTTTGTCCTGGAAAATCCCGATCTTAACCGATCGGGCGCTTCACCCGCATCACATTCGGCAGGGATTCGAGCCGCCGCATGATGCGCCGCAGGTGGTCGAGGTTCCTGACCGTCAGCACGAAATCGATCGAGGCTGCGCCGCCCTCGCGGCTGTCGTTGCTGACGCTCTCGATATTGCTGCCCATCTCGGCGATCTCAGCGGCGACGACCGCCAGCACGCCCCGCTGGTTGCCCACTTCGACCCGCAGAGCGGCGGAGAATTCCCGCTCGATCTCCCTCTCCCACTGCACGTCCAGCCACTCATCGCCGCGCTTGCCGTAGTCGCCGATGTTCGGACACACCTGCTGGTGAACGACCAAACCCTTGCCACGATGGAAAACCGCGGTGATCGCATCGCCCGGCACCGGCCGGCAACAACGGGCGTAGCCGACCACCATGCCTTCGGTCCCCTGGATCGCGAGGCGCTGGCCCTGGTCATCGGCGTCTTGATCCGACGGACTCGCCAACATCGGCCGCTCATCGACGAGACGGCTGGCAACGAGCAGCGCGGGGCGGTTGCCGAGCCCGACGTCCTCATACAGTTGCTCGGGCACCTCGAGGCGGTATTCGTCGAGCACCGCCCGCATGCGCGCCTCGTCGACCGTTTCCAGCGCCAGGCCGTAGGCCGACAGCGCGCGCCCGAGCAAGCGACGCCCGAGGTCGATGGCCTCGCGGCCCCGCAGTTTCTTCAGGTAGCCACGGATATTGGCGCGCGCACGCGCGGTGGTGACGAACTCCAGCCATGCCGGGTTGGGCCGGGCATCCGGCGAGGTCACGATCTCGACCGTCTGGCCGTTGTACAGGCGTGAGCGCAGCGGCACGATCTTGCGATCGACCCGTGCCATTACGCAGTGATTACCGATGTCGGAATGGATCGCATAGGCGAAATCGAGCACCGTCGCCCGCTTCGGCAGCACCACGATCTTGCCGCGCGGGGTAAATACATAGACCTCGTCCGGATAGAGATCGATCTTGACGTTTTCGAGAAACTCGATCGAGTCGCCCGCCTGTTTTTGCAGATCCAGCACCTCCTGCAACCAGTCGGCTCCGGGCGACTGCGGGGAATCGTACATATCCGGCGTCTTGTACATCCAGTGTGCGGCGATGCCGGATTCCGCCAGGCGGTGCATCTCCTCGGTGCGGATCTGCACCTCGATCGGCAGCCCGTGCGGACCGAACAACACTGTATGCAAGGACTGGTAGCCGTTGGCCTTTGGAATCGCGATGAAATCCTTGAAGCGCCCGGGCAGCGGCTTGTACAGGCTGTGCATCGCGCCGAGTACCCGATAGCAGGTGTCCACATCGTCGACGATGATGCGAAAGGCATGAATATCGGCGACCTCGGACAACGAGGAACGCTTGCGGCGCATCTTGCGGTAGATGCTGTAGAGGTGTTTCTCGCGGCCGATCACGCGGCCGTCGAGGCCGTCATGCACCAGACGTTGCTGGATCGCCTTCTCGATATCGCCGACCATCGCGCGCTGGCTGCCGCGCCGCTTCGCGAGCTCGGCCGAAATGATGCGATAACGCCACGGCCAATGCGCCTGAAAGGCCAAGTCCTCGAGCTCGATGCGGATGCTGTTGATACCCAGGCGGTTGGCGATCGGCGCGTAGATGTCCAGCGTTTCGCGCGCGATGCGCCGCGCCTTGTCCGGACGCATCACGCCGAGCGTGCGCATGTTGTGCAGACGGTCGGCCAGTTTGATCAGGATCACGCGCACATCGCGCGTCATCGCCAGCAGCATCTTACGCAGGCTGGCGGCCTGGGCCTCGGCGCGGGACTGGAAATCGATGCGGGTCAGCTTGCTGACGCCATCGACGAGCTCGGCGACATCGTCGCCGAAACGTTCGGCCAGCGTCGCCTTGGCGGTTTCGGTGTCCTCGATGACATCGTGCAGGATCGCCGCCATCAGGCATTTGTGATCCATATGCAGCCCGGCGAGGATGCGCGCCACCGCGATCGGGTGATAGATGTAGGGCTCGCCGGTGAGACGCTTCTGAAACTGATGCGCCTCGGCGGCGAACAGATAGGCCTCATAGACCTCGCCGATCTGATCCGGCGAGAGATAGCTTTCGAGGTACGCCGTGAAGTCGCTGATCAGATAGCGAGCGGTGCTGGGGAAGTTGATATCGGCGACATCCATGCGCCGATTCTTGACCGCCACGCGGTAAAGGTCAAGCCGCGCGCGGGAACAGCGCTACCCGGCGGCGCCGGGCGCGCCCTGCCGGCCTTCCTCCTCCGGGGTTTCGAGGATCAACTCCGGCTCTTTCTTCTCTTCTTCATCGAGGCCCTGCTGACTGACCAGACCCTCGGCGATCTCGCGCAATGCGATGACGGTCGGCTTATCGTTCTCTTCATCCACCAACGGCTGCACGCCGCGCGCGATCTGCCGCGCGCGACGCGCAGCGAGAAGAACCAGATCGAACCGGTTGTCGACGTGTTCTAAACAATCTTCGACGGTAACGCGCGCCATGGAATCACTCCGGAGTAGAAAATGGAAAACAGCGGAGAATTATAGCGGATTGGCGCGGCCCGCGTCATGTCCGCGCCGCGTGAGGGGTACCCCCGCTTGCCCGCAGAGCTGATCTTCAACCCCTTGGAATGGGAAGCCGCCTACTGCCTCAACAAGCAACCCTTACCACAGGAGACAACCTCGCTGAACGACGCATTCCATCAGATTGCCCGACTCTGGACGGGTTCCTGGGGAGAAAGGGTGACGGCGAACCGGGTGCTAAGAGCCTCTGGATAGGGCTTGGGCAGATACAAAAGCGTATCTATGGCATTCAATTGGCCCGGAAAATGGGGAGTTGGCTTGAGTTGCGCATAAGGAGGTGGTCTATAGCACCGCTCTCGTCTGGAACAGAACATAGCTCTTTTTTGGGATATAATCACACGGGCCTTGACAATCAATGGATGCCGGGCCTTGACATCAGGCTGGAAAGCAGCCCCTCCGCCTTCGGCCGCACAACCACCACCCGAGGCCGAGTAACGACAGCGAGCCAGGCAACGCCAGCGTGGAATCGATTATCTCCACCTGAGCGTTCGACAAGTTCACCGCGCCAATGGGGTTGCCCCGCGAATCGGAAAGCAATACCTGACCCAACGTCAACTGGCTGATTCCAGACGCCAGCGCCGTGAAATGAAAAGTGGCCAATAGAGCAGGAACCGTGACGTCCACGCCGAACGTTGCCAGACTGACCTCCGAAAAGTCCGCCATGCCGGCACTGAAACCGGAGGCCAACGTAAAACCATCCGCGCCGAAGAGATCACCGCTGGTCGCCGTAACACCCGCCAGCAAACTGACATCATAGGCGAGCGAAAACTCGAATCCCGCAAGGTCGGCTACATCGTCGACCGATACCTGAACATCCACCGAATCACCGACAGTCACCGGCGAACCGACCTGTACCAACAACTCGACCGCGGAAACCGCCTGACCCCAGGCCAGACAAGAGAATACCGCCAGCCAACGAAAATAAACCGTCATCGTCAATACCACTCCACCCTGATTGCAAACAAAAACACGCGCGACATGATACCCGTTACCCATGGATTTATCTGCCATCCCTGGCGCCCACACAGGGCAATCGCACTTAACCCGGAAAATTCATGAATTATGCGCGTCCTCGCTTGTTTCTTGTTCCCATAAGAAATTTTCTTCCGTTGCCCGTAATCCCTGATGCGGGACGCCTTCAGAAAATTCCTTGTGAAAACAATCCACTGCGCGATCATCATGTAAATTCATGAAATTTCCGGGTTAATTTTACTTGAGGTGTCCTGATTTCAAAGGCTTGGCGCTGTTGCCCGATCCGCCGCGCTTGATCGGGCCTACGCCGTGTCGACAGGTAAACGCGGTTACCCCAAGGGAGCACCTCGAACAACCGAAAACCCCGGGACGGGAAGTTATACTCGTCGCCCATGAATTTTCGGATTTTCGAGAGCGTTCCTCGCGCCCGTGGGCCAGGCGCGGAAGCGAGTCATAGCCCATTCCATGGCGAGTTTCCGCAACAACACCCACGGGTGCGAGGGGCGGTCGCAGGGGCCGAAAATTCATGGGCGACGAATATATGACCATGCCGACCGGTCGATGCAATAAAACCAACAGGCATGGCGGAGCCGTCATTTCACAGCGTGGCGCACCGCGCGCGCGTGCACTGGCGCACCATCAGACGGACATCCAGGATGTCGATGCGACCGTCGTGGTTGAGATCGAGCGGATCGGCAAATCCGTTCGCCGACGTACCGAAACGGTTTCGCAACAGTCTCAGGTCATCGCGGTCCACATCCTCGTCACCATCCACATCGGGCGGAGGTGCCTCCTCGCGACAGGCTGCCGGATAGTCGTCGCCCGGCGCCAGTGGCGCATTGCCGACCCGCGCGACAATCCCCAGCGCCGCGGTGTCGATACGAGCGATCAAGGCATTCAGAAACAGGCTGCCATGCACCGCGCGCGCGGTGATGCCGGATTCCAAAAGACTTTCATCACTTCGCGCGGCTTCCGCCACGGCTTCGGCCAACCCGGTCGCCGATACGCCGGCTTCGACGGGCACGTCCAGTCTCAGGCAGGCGCCATCCACACCCGCCGACAAGGAGGACAGGGCTATATGCAGTACTCCAGCTTGTCGTGACTCGCCCGAGAGACTGATGCGCGAGAACGCTTCGCTCAAGCCTCGCAGATCCCGCTCGGTGGCTCCGTACAACGCCGCTTGTTGCGTAACCAGACCGGTGGCTGCGTCAATACGCACGAGTGCGTCCCGGTCGGCATCGATGGCGAAGAGGCCGCCATCCAACCCCGCGCTCAGGCTGCGCATCGTGAACGGCGCTCCGGTCTCGTCGAATACCGCGCCGACGGGACGTTCGTCGATGGCGCCGCCCGTGTCGCACGCGCCATCACAGACAAGGCTGAGCAGGCGCGCGCCGTCGACGATCGCATGAATCGTCTGTTCGTCCACGGGGACTGATGCCAATGCGTCCGGATGGCCGTCCAAGCTGATCCCCAGATGACTCGCCGGTTGCCCGTCGAGCGGATCGAAGGCGATGAAACCTCCGTTTCCGTCGCTCGCCAGCAGGCGGCCCTCGGCGCCCAGGACGCTCAGCCCGGTCACTTCGCCCAGTTCTTCACCATCGGTCAGGGTCAGTTCTCGACAGCCCGATATGGAAGCATCATGTGGGTTCAGGCGCAGCAGGTACTGACGAGCATCGTTGTTGTTCCCGTCGCTGGCCAGGGTCCACAGGCGACCGAGTGCGTCGAAGCTCAACGCGCCGGTCGCTGTCGGGAGGATCGTCCGTGTGTCGCCGGTGGAAAGGCGGCAATCCACCCGTTGTGGCAGTTCACCGACGGATCGCACCTCGCCGGAGTCGGCCAGTGATACGAGTCCACAAACAGCGTCTTCGCACTCCAGGCCGAAGAACAGTCCCGCGTGAGGCGTCGGCGGCGAAACCAGCCGCAACTCGAAACGCTGTGTATCGCTGGCCGGCGGCGAGCCATCGTCGGTGACCCTCACGTCGAAACGATAGGCGCCGGCGTCGGCCAATGCGGTCTGCCAGGAAAACCGGCCGGTGGCAGTATCCAGCGTCGCGCCTTCGGGGGCGTCGTCGCCGAGCGTAAAGCGCAGCTGGTTGGCCGGAAGGTCGGGATCCTCGGCCTGTAGCTCAAAGGTCACCGGAGACCCCGCCAGCGCCACCCAGGGCGCGACTTCCGTCAATACGGGCGCCTGGTTGTCTTCCGCGACGCTCACTTGGAAAGGGGCTTCACCGAGCGTTACACCATCGCCCCGACGCGCGACCACGGTGACCGGGTAGACGCCGGGGCCCTGGGACTCGTCCGGCGTCCAGCTGAAAACGCCGCTGACCGGGTCGATCCGCGCTCCGTCCGGGGCGCCGTCGGCCAACGCGAAGGTCGCCGGCCCGGCACCCGGGGCAAGGCGCGCGCGCAGGCTCAGCGTTTCACCTTCCACGGCGGTCTGGTCGGCGATCGGCAAGATCGCCGCTCCACCCGCATCGCTTACCGGCTCGTAACGCAGGACATATCGCCCGGTGCTGTCCCGATCGAACAGATGCAGCAGATGCTCGCGCACCGGATCCTGCTGCACGCCGGGGAAGGTGCGGTCGGTCTGCCAGGCATCGACGCCAAGCGGCAGTTCCAGGCCGTCGGAGCGGGTCACCGCAACCAGGCGATAGTCGGCGCCGCCGGGATCGGGCGCGCGCAGGTAGCGGTAACCCGCGCCCATGTCGACACGCAACTCGACCTCCAGGTCGCCGTCGTTGGGCGGCGCGTCGAAACGCGCCGGCCCCTCGGCCATCGCGACCGGCGCGATGCTGCCGTCCGAGAGATACAGCGTATCCGGCAGACCGGGGTCGTCACCGTCGTCGTTGACCAGGAAATCGAAGAGACCGTCGTCGGCGTCGCCGAGCGCGCGCACCGGACGCAGCATCTCGTGGATGCGCACCTCGTCGATCAGCGAGGTCAGGATGCCGAGCGGGTCGAGATGGGTGAAGCTGGCCTGGTAGTCGATGAAATGCCCTTGCAGCGTCGAGGTGAAGAACCATTGTCCGAGCTTCACCTCGCCCGGTGCGATATCGCCCAGGTCCAGGCTCAGCGACGGCGTGATGTTCTGGCCCGCGACCTGCGCCGCGATGAGATCGAAATCGATCAGCAGGCCCTTCTCGTTGTCGATGATCTCGGGCTGCCCGGAATCGATGCGCAGGGCGCGCGCCATGCCCGCGCCCTGGTTGCGCACGAGCACGCCGAGCGAGTACGGGATGCTCGGTTCGACCTCGTCGGTGAACGGATCGTCGGCATAGACATCGCGTTGGTGGAAGTAATCGACCACCAGTTTCGCGTCCGGCTGTACGGTGACATGCACCGGCAGCAGGTTCACCGAGACATCGAATCCGCCGTCCTTGTACGACAGGGTGCCGCCGATGAAGTAGTCGGCCGGTCCGTCCGGCGCGGCGGTTTCGTTCGGCGCCAGGGTCCAGCGCGCGCCGCCGATGGAGTCCGGCAGCAGCGAACCGCTGCCGTCGACCGCGTCGAGGTTGGTCAACAGCGGCTCGGTGATGCCGAAGCGCTCGTTGGCCGGGTTGCCGGCCGCGTCGAGCACGCGCACTTCGACGCGGATGTCGGTCAGCGACTGGTCGGTGCCGTTGTTCAGGTCCAGGCTGGCCTCGAAACCCTGGCGTGTCAGCACCAGGTTCTGGCTGAGCCTCAGCTTGACCACGGCACAGACGCCCTCGTCGCCGAGATCCTTCGAGATGAAATCTTGCATCTCGGTCGCGAACCAATCCAAGGGAGTGTCATGGCCGGCGGCCTGCGCCGCCGCCACGGCGGAGCGGGCGGCTTGTGTCACCTGATCTATTTCATCCAGGGCGATGAAATCCGGGTTTTCACCGTCTGGCAAGTCGCTACGATCGAATATCCCGGCCTGCCGGTAGTCCTGGGTTCGGTTCCAACGATCACGGAAGGCTTCCAGATCCGATTCGGCAAGCGACGCCGGCAAAACGGGCCGCAGGGTTTCCTCCATTTCCCTTTGGGAGATTTTTTCCCCTTCTTCGCTGTTTTCATCGGCCACGACGCCGAAGCGGATCATAAAGCCCCGGATGTTTTGAATCGCAGCCGGTTCGGCCCAGGCCGACGATCCAAAGAAGGCTTCCACCCATTCGGGGTCTTCGTAGATGTTAAAGAGGCTGTCGATGACGCCGGAAAGGATTCTTGGATAGCCTCCCGTCTGGGTATCCGCAGCGATCCGGCGTTTCTCACCGCCAAACGAGATCACGTTACACTTTACCAGTGCCTTAGCGGTAGCGAAGGCACACCTACGCAGTGATTTCCATGATTTTACAAACAGCAGGGGAGCGCATTTTGCTCCCGCTTTCAGGGCTGGATCCAGGCATTCGTCGCAAGAAGTCTGGCTGACCTGGCCGCCGGAAAAGCCTCCCGAGCAGCAGCTTCCTACGCCGCCGCCACCACCACCGATACCACCACCACCGATACTGGTGCTGTCGCCGCCACCACCGCCTCCGCAGTTCAGCTGCGAGGCTGGCGAGCTGTAGTCGCCTGCCTCCAGGCGGTGCATCTTGGTCACCAAGTCCGGGCCGCAGACGTAGTCGTACAGCGCCAGGATGCCGGAGACGAAACAGGACAGCGCATCCTTGCCGACGCGCGCGCCACCCGCCTTGGCGCCGATCAGCGGCGCGCGCCGGGGCGCGAACAGCGGCGATTCGTCGCCGGCCGAGGCCAGGCGCTCGATCAGCAACGGGATCGTGGTGGTGCTCTGCGGCGGCAGGGTAGCCACCTGGTCGACCAGCGGGGTGATGCGGTAGCCGGGCACGTCTTCCAGTTGCAGGCGGAAGTGCTGGGCCTCGATCAGGCCGTGGTTGGTCACCTTCAGGTCGAGCTGCATGCTCTGGCCGGCCTCGCGCAGCGGGCCGACATCGATGCGCGGCGGGTCGTAGGTCACCACGGGCATCGG
>JALVEB010000204.1 GCA_027008705.1 Sedimenticola sp.
AGAGCTGAAGTAAGCACGCCGCGGCTGAAAACGCACGGGCGTTGAGCCGCGTCACTCCGGGCAAGCATCGGGCGGCGCGCGGCCAAGCGTAACCCGCTCGATACCGGCCAGATCCCGCACGCTGGTTATCTCACGGTAGCCACGCTGATGCAGCAGGGCGCGCGCGCTGCCGCCCTGGTCGTGGCCGTGCTCGAACAGCAGCCAGCCATCGCTCCGCAGGTGGGCCGGCGCATCGGCCACGAGCTGGCGGATGGCATCCAGGCCATCGGCACCGGAGACCAGCGCCTCGCGCGGTTCGGCGGGCAGGTCACCCAAGCCCAGGTGCGGGTCGTTGGCGGCGATGTAGGGCGGATTCGACAGGATCAGGTCATGGCGGCCATCGAGGTTTTCGAACCAGTCACCCTGACAGAGTTCCACCCGGCCCGGAGCATGGCGCGCGAGATTACGCGCGGCGATCGCCAGCGCCTCGCCGCTTCGGTCGGTGGCGATGATTTCGGCGTCGGGGCGTTCATGGGCCAGCGCGCAGGCGATGCAGCCGCTGCCGGTGCCCAGTTCGAGCACGCGCGGGCGCCTATGGCCGGCAAGCCGCCGCAGCGCTTCCTCCACCAATAGCTCGGTCTCGGGCCGTGGGATCAGGGTGGCCGGGGTGACCTCGATCTCCAGTGACCAGAACTCACGCTGCCCGGTCAGGTAGGCGATCGGCACGCCGGCGCGCCGGCGTTGTACCAGGCCGTCGAAAGCAGCTTGCTGGGCCTTGTCCAGTGGGTGTTCCGGCCAGGCATGCAGCCAGGTGCGCGGACGTTGCAGCAGATGGCTGAGCAGGATCTCGGCATCGAGGCGCGCGCCGGAAGGGTCGCCGCTGTCCCTTGAAAGTTGGTCGCGGGCGGCGCGCAGCGCCTCGTCAACCCGCATCGGACAGCGCGGCGAGCTGTTCCGCCTGGTATTCCTGCAGCAGGGGCTCGATGACCTGGTCGAGCTGGCCCGCCATGATCTCATCGAGCTTGTACAGCGTCAGGTTGATGCGGTGGTCGGTGAGGCGGTTCTGCGGGAAGTTGTAGGTGCGGATGCGTTCGGAACGGTCACCGCTGCCCACCTGCAGGCGGCGCTCGGCGGCGGTCGCGCTGGCCTGTTCGGCGCGCGCGCCGTCGAGCAGGCGGGCCTGCAACAGCGCCAGCGCGCGGGCCTTGTTCTTGTGTTGCGAGCGTTCGTCCTGGCATTCGACGACGATGCCACTGGGTAGATGGGTGATGCGCACCGCCGAGTCGGTTTTATTGACATGCTGGCCACCGGCGCCGGAGGCGCGGTAGGTGTCGATACGCAGTTCGCCGGGGTCTAGCGTGATCTCGTCGACCGGCTCGGCCTCGGGCAGGATGGCGACGGTGCAGGCCGAGGTGTGGATGCGCCCCTGGGATTCGGTTTCGGGCACGCGCTGCACGCGGTGCGCGCCGGATTCGAACTTCAGCCGCGAGTAGACGCGCTCGCCGCTGATGCGGCTGACGACCTCCTTGTAGCCGCCGTGCTCGCCGGGGCTTTCGCTGATGATCTCGACGCGCCAGCCCTTCAGCTCGGCGTAACGCAGGTAGGCGCGATGGAGATCGCCGGCAAACAACGCGGCCTCGGCGCCGCCGGTGCCGGCCCGGATTTCCAGGAATACATTGCGCGCGTCGTTCGGATCGGAGGGGATCAGGTGACGTTGCAGCTCGGGCAGCAGCGCTTGCTGCTCGGAAAGCGCTTCGTTCAGGGCCTCCTCGGCCAGCTCCGCCATCTCCGGGTCATCACGCATTGCGCGGGCGCTGTCGAT
>JALVEB010000205.1 GCA_027008705.1 Sedimenticola sp.
TGATGTACGGCCACGAGCCCACCGCCTTCCAACGCTGGGGAAGTGAGCACGGCGCGAGCAAGGCGCTCGACGGCCTCGGCATGCTCGTCGAACAAGCTGCGGAATCCTTCTTCCTGTGGCGCGGAAAGCGCCCTCCCACCGCGCCCGTCATCGAACGACTGATCGAATAGGCCCCACACCACTCAACTTCTTGCCGGCGAGGCCGCCATACACGTAACCGCCGCTTCGGCTATACTTCACTTCGCTCATTCATCGCCGCAACCCGCCAGCGCGTCGCCATCCGGGGGAATCCATCGCATGCTCAGCAAACCCATCACGTTATATGATGACGGCCACCACAAGTGCCTGATGTTCGATGATCTGGTTGCCGGCGAAGGCATCCAATCCAACCAGTTTCTGATCGTGCACGGCGATTTCAGCGCGCTGATCGATCCCGGCGGCGATCTGACCTACATGCCGCTGACGATGGCGGCCGGCCGCCTGATCCGGATGAAGGAGCTGGACTATGTGCTCGCCTCGCACCAGGATCCGGATATCATCGCCGCGCTCGATCGCTGGCTGCTGAATACCAATGCGAAAGTCGTGGTCTCCGAGTTGTGGTCTCGCTTCCTGCCGCATCTGAGCTCCAATTTCCTGAAGTCCAATATGGGCGTGGATCCCTTCCACCGCATGCTGACGGTGCCGGATCGCGGCATGGACATTCCCTTCGGCAACACCGTGATCAAGGCGATTCCGGCGCATTTTCTGCATTCGGTCGGCAACTTCCAGTTCTACGACCCGGTCTCGAAGATCCTGTTCTCCGGCGACATGGGCGCCTCGGTCGTGAACAGCGGACGCGGCCAGCCGGTTGCCGACTTGGCCGCGCACATCCCGGCCATGGAAGGTTTCCATCGCCGCTATATGGGCTCGCGCAAGGTCTGCGCGCTATGGGCCAACATGGTGCGCGGAATGGAAATCGAGATGATGGTTCCGCAGCATGGCGCGCATTTCGCGGGACGCGAAAGCATTGATGCCTTCCTCGACTGGATCAGTACGCTCGAATGTGGGATCGACCTCCTCGACCAGAACGACTACCGCGTTCCCTGACCGCCCCCGGCGCGCCCATCCCGCCAGAATCCCGGGCCGGCGATCGCCGTTTTGGAACGCGCCGCATGACCCTTTTCACAAAACTTGAATTCGAAGCCCGATCCTGCTGATATTGGCCGTGGGAAACCCTATACTGAACCGGATTCAATCCGAAGTTACGCCAAGGAACCATCGCATGTTACGTTTCAGAAGCCTGCTCCTCCTGCTGATTACGGGCCTGAGCGCCCGGCTCCCGGCTACCGAGCTCACCATACTGGCCGTCCGCGGCGTGGTCGGCGGCGGTGGCGACGATGTGCTGATCGCCGGCTTTGAGATCAAGGGATCCGAACCACAGAAAGTCTTGATCGTCGGCGCCGGCCCGTCGCTGGCGAACGCCAACGCCAATGTGGGACAGGTGCTGAAGGATCCGAAACTCATCCTCTCCGACACCAACGATAACGTGCTCTCGACCAATGGCGATTGGGGCGGCGCCCCCGAGATCCAGGCCACCGGCCAGGCGCCGAGCGATCCGCGGGAACCGGCGCTGGTCGCCACCCTGCCTCCCGGCCGCTATACCGCGGTTCTGTCCAGCGAGGATGGTTCGACCGGAAACGCCGGTCTTGCGATATACGATGTCAAATCGCTGACCGGGCAGGCCCTGAGCACCATCGAAAAGCTAAGCGGTCGCTGGACCGGCGTCCAGTATTACACGATCAACGGCCAC
>JALVEB010000206.1 GCA_027008705.1 Sedimenticola sp.
GAAAACTCGCCGCCGGCTTGACGGATCGTGACCGCTTAGCGTAGAAAACCCACTCCAGTGACGGACCGGTGAGTGTAGCGGTCACGATCAGTGGAATCGGTGGTCATCTTCAGTAGAATGCGCATCGCCATCCGGCAAGAGCCGACCCTCGGCTCGCGCAGCCTTGCGCCAGTTGTACAAGGTGGCTTCCGAGATTCCTTCTTCCTCGGCAATCTCCCGGATGCTCCGATTGTTTGGCGGCAGCATCTTCTTCAGCACGGCCTCTTTACGCTCAGCAGAATAACGCATGTTCTCCTCGATTCGCCCTCTCTTGATTCCAGTTAGGGTCCCACATCCGTGGGGCGACATCTATCCTGCCAGAGGGGGAGGTCATCCAGCGGCAACAGTGTGGTCTCTCGCAAAGCAACGACCATCGCCTCTTGCGCGGGTGACAAGGTGGCGTGGATACGCCGTGGGCGATGCGAGGCGTCTTCCGTGGTATCGCGCTTGCGCCACTTGGCGATGGTATGGCGATGCACGCCATAGCGCCGCGCGAGCGCGTTGTTCGAGATCGAAGGGTCCGCTGCCTGGATCTCGCGGGGTACCTCGGGCGTGGTGCGGGCCTTCTTGTGGAGCGAAATGCTCATGCCGGATGGCCTCGTGCGTCTGAATGACGCTCTTCCGCGAGGGCCTGTAGCACCGCTCTCGCCTGGAACAGAGCATAGCTCCTTTTCGGGATATAATCACACGGGTCATGACGCCCCCCTATAGAGTCGCCGGTAGCTTCCAGTTCGTTAAGCTCCGTGAACAGGGGTAGGCCAACACGGTAAAGCCGGGCTTCCCGTTCAGCCTTGGCCCCCCAATCGGCCAGATTCGCCGTGCAATTCGTATCCTCCATCCAAACCACCATCTTCCGGGCAAGGCGCAAAGCCTCACGCCGGTTTCTTGTTTTCAGCGATTTCCGCAACCAGTGGCGGAAGATGGGGGTTAGTATCCCTGATTTGCCTGGGGATTCGAAGCTGGAGATACCAAATTCCGTGGCGGGATTTGCACAGATAAGAAAAGCCGCTTGAAGGCATGGGTAACGCACCTTTGTATCGCACCCATTGATTCAAGCGGCTTTTTCGTATTTCTAAGTTATTGATTTAACTTAGAAAAAACTGGAAATCTGGTGCCGAGGAGAGGACTTGAACCTCCACGGGGTTACCCCCACTAGCACCTGAAGCTAGCGTGTCTACCAATTTCACCACCTCGGCATACAGGCCGGCGTAAGTCGAAAAAAAGCCGTCCTGTTCTTGAGGCGCGAACTTTACAGCGACAATTACCCCGTGTCAACGCTACAATAGCGTTTTTTACAAAGCGAAAAGAAGACTCCGTGGCGAAACGAAAAACCAACCGCAAGAGCGCGCAACAAGACCCTCACTTCCAGCGCGAGGCGCAAAAATACGACAACCCGATTCCCAGTCGCGAATTCATCCTCGAGCGCTTGCGCGAACAGGGCGCCCCATTGACCCAGGAGCGAATCGCCGAGCTGCTCGAGCTGGATGACGAGGATCGTCTCGAAGCGCTGCGCCGGCGACTCATCGCGATGACCCGTGACGGCCAGTTGATTCGCAACCGCAAGCGGGAATACTGTCTGGTCGATCAGGCGGATCTGATTACCGGCCGGATCATCGGCCATAAGGACGGCTTCGGCTTCGTCCAGCCGGACGATGGCTCGGACGATCTCTTCCTGTCCCCCTATCAGATGCGCCTGGTGATGCACGACGACCGGGTCGTTGCGCGGGTCGCCGATGTCGATCACCGTGGACGGCGCGAAGGCCGGATCGTCGAGGTGCTGGAGCGCAATACCCAGTATGTCGTCGGACGCCTGCTGGAGGACGCCGGTGTGCATGTCGTGGTGCCGGATTTCAAGCGCATCGGCAAGGACATCCTGATTCCCCCGGAAGAGTTGAACGGCGCCGAGGCCGGCCAGATGGTCAGCGCCGAGCTGATCGAACAGCCGTCCAAGCATCGTCCTCCGGTCGGTCGCATCGCCGAGATCCTCGGGGATCACATGGCGCCGGGGATGGAAACCGATGTCGCGATCCGCACCCACGGCATCCCGGCGGAATGGCCCGACGAGGTGCTGCGCGAGACCAAGCGCCTGCCCGAGGAAGTACGCGAGCGGGATCTGGAGGGCCGCAAGGACTTGCGCAAGCTGCCGCTGGTCACCATCGACGGCGCCGACGCGCGTGATTTCGACGACGCGGTATTGGCCAAGCGCACCCCCAGCGGCTGGAAGCTGTATGTCTGTATCGCCGATGTCTCCCACTATGTGCGCCCGGATTCCCCGCTGGATGAAGAAGCCCGCCTGCGCGGCACCTCGGTCTATTTCCCCAGCCGGGTGGTGCCGATGCTTCCGGAGAAGCTTTCGAACGGCCTGTGCTCGATCAACCCCGATGTCGATCGTCTGTGCATGTGTTGTGAACTGCTGATCAAGAAAGATGGCTCGGTGCTGCGTTCCACCTTCTACCCGGCGGTGATGCGTTCCCACGCGCGTCTGATCTATGATGATGTCGCCGCGATGCTGATCGATGGCGACAAGGCGCTGAAGAAGAAGTACAGCGGGCTGTTCCCGCATCTGAAAGAGCTGCATGCGCTCTACCGGGTGTTGCTGAAGCGCCGCCAGGCGCGAGGCGCGATCGACTTTGATACCGTTGAGACCCGCTTCGAGTTCGACGATCAGAAAAAGGTCGAGCGCGTCGTTCCCGTGGTACGCAATGAGGCGCACCGCATCATCGAGGAATGCATGCTCGCGGCCAATGTCGCCGCCGCCAACTTTCTGCTGAAGCGTAAGCTGCCGGTGGTCTTTCGTAATCACGAAGGCCCCAAGCCCGAGAAGCTCGAAGCGCTGCGCACCTTCCTCAACGAGCTGGGCATCCCGCTCGGGGGTGGCGACAAGCCCCAGGCCAAGGATTATGCCGAGGTGCTGAAACAGGCCGAGGGGCGGCCCGATTACCACCTGATTCAGACCGTGCTGCTGCGCTCGATGTCGCAAGCCGTCTATGGCACCGAGAACCTCGGCCATTTCGGTCTCGCATTCCCGGCCTACACCCACTTCACCTCGCCGATCCGGCGCTATCCCGATCTGATGGTGCATCGCGGCATCAAGCACCTGCTGTCTGGCGGGAACGCCGATGATTTCGATTATTCCCCGACCGAGCTGGCCTTGATCGCCGAGACCAGCTCGGCCGCCGAGCGTCGCGCCGATGAAGCCACGCGCGATGTCAGCGACTGGCTGAAGTGCGAGTTCATGCAGGACCATCTCGGCGAGGAGTTCGATGGCATCATCAGCTCGGTGACCTCGTTCGGCCTGTTCGTGCGCCTCGATGACCTCAACCTGGAAGGCCTGGTGCATATCACTGCGCTGGAGAATGACTACTTCCATTTCGACCCGGTTCACCATCGCCTCACCGGTGAGCGAACCGGCCATACCTACCAGCTCGGCGAGAGCATCCGCGTGCGCGTCGCGGCGGTGAATCTGGACGAGCGCAAGATCGATTTCGCGCTCGCCGGAGCCGATGCGGTCGGTGAAACCGGGGCGGACGCGGCTGCCAAGAAACGCAAATCCCGCCGGCGCAAGCCGCGCAAGCGTGACTGAGCAACGCCTGGTCACCGGCCTGCACGGCGTGCGCGCGGCGCTGCGCGATCATGCCGAGCAGGTTCTCGAGCTTTGGGTCGATGCCGCGCGCCATGATCAGCGCCTGCGCGAGATTCGGCAATTGGCCGGGAAGCGGGGCGTGGTGGCTCAGGCGGTGGCGCGCAAGACACTCGACCGGATCGCCGGCGGGCCTCGCCATCAGGGCGTGGTGGCGCGTCTGAAAGGCAGTGGCGCCTTCCCCGAGCAGGATCTGGACAAACTTCTCGAGAATCTCGACGAGCCAGCCTTCCTGCTCGTGCTCGACGGCGTTCAGGACCCACACAACCTGGGCGCCTGCCTGCGTAGCGCCGATGGCGCCGGGGTACATGCCGTGATTGTGCCGCGTGACCGCTCCGTGGGTCTCACGCCTACGGTTACAAAGGTTGCCAGCGGAGCCGCTGGAGAAGTACCGCTGGTGCGGGTCACGAATCTGGCGCGTACGCTCAAAAAGCTGCGCGAACATCATGGTATCTGGCTTGTCGGTACCAGCGGTGATGCACCCCGCAGCCTCTACGAGCAAGACCTGCGTGGCCCACTTGCCCTGGTCATGGGCGCCGAGGGGGAGGGCATGCGCCGTCTCACCACCGAAGCCTGCGATTACCTGGTTCATCTGCCGATGCGCGGCGGCGTGGAAAGCCTGAACGTCTCCGTGGCGACCGGCATCTGTCTCTACGAGGCTTTGCGTCAGCGCGAAGGCTGACCATCCGCCGACTCCCCACCGGCCCATTCAAGAAGCCGCCGCGCGCGCCGTTAAGGATTGGCAATCCGCGACCATGGGGCGAACATGCGCCTGAGCCAATTCCTGATACCCTTGATTCTGTTGGCATCGCCGTGGGCTGGCGCAAAGCCGGCGGCTCCGCCGTCGAGCGACGTGCGCATCCTGATCGATGTCTCCGGCAGCATGAAGCAGAACGATCCGGACAACCTGCGGCGACCCGCGTTGCGTTTGTTGGCTGGGCTGCTGCCGCAAGACACCCGGGCCGGCGTCTGGGCGTTTTCCGGATCGGTGCGCGCGCTGGCCCCACTGGGACGGGTGGACAAGCGTTGGAAGCGCCGCGCACGGCGCGCGGCATCCTTGATCGGCTCTCCCGGTCAGCGCACCGATATCGCGGCTGCGTTGCGCCGCGCCACGCGCGACTGGAAAAAACCCGCTCCGGATGGTCAGCGTCACGTCGTATTATTGACCGATGGCATGGTCGACATCGGGCGCGACCCCGCGCGCAACGATGGTTCGCGTCTGCGCATCCTCGACCAGCTCCTGCCACGCCTCGCCGAGCTCGGGGTACGGATCCATACCATCGCGCTGTCTTCGAACGCCGATCGCGAGCTGTTGGAAACCCTGTCGCGGGAAACCGGCGGCTGGTATGAACAGGTCAGCGACGCGCAGCGCTTGCAGCGGGTGTTTCTGCGCATGTTCGAAAAGGTCGGAAAAGTCGACAGCGTGCCGCTGAAGGACAACCGCTTCGTTATCGACCGCAGCATCCGCGAGGCGACCTTGCTGTTGTTCACCCGGGGCGGCGCGCCGACCCGCCTGGTGATGCCAGGCGGCCAGTCCTTTGATCGCGAACACAAGCCCGACAATGTCGCCTGGCACCAGGACCAGGGCTATGAACTGATCACCATCACCCGTCCACGCGCGGGCCAGTGGAAGGTGAAAGCCGATGTCGATCCGGACAACCGGGTGATGGTCGTCACCGACCTGAAGATGCGCACCACCGACCTGCCGAACACCCTCGTCGCTGGAGAACAGCTGCCCTTCGTCACCGAGTTCCTGAACCGCGGGCGGCGCATCACGCGCAAGGCCTTTCTCGCAATCATCGAGGCCGATGTCATCCGCAGCCCGTTGGGCGTACCGGGTTCGCCGATTCCGCTCGCCGATGATGGTGCTGGCCTGGATGAGAAAGCGGGCGATGGACTGTTCTCGGTGGCGTTGCGCGCGATCGACGAACCCGGTCTGCTCGAGGTCACGACCCGCGCGCGCGCCAGCACCTTTCGTCGCGAGCGCAGGCAGACCGTCAACGTCGTGCCGCCGGCCTCGGTCAGCGTAACCCGACAGTCGGGTCGCGCGCGCGTCGATATCGCATTGCAACCCACTCTGATTGATGAAAAATCGCTGGATATCGAAGCCTGGTTGCGAGTGGATGGAAAGAAACGCCCCCTGGAAACCTCGCTTGAAGACGGACATTACCGCGCGAGCCCGCCAACCGATGAATTCCGGGGCGAGGCGACCCTGGTGGTGGAACTGCGAGCCACCAGCAAGCGTGGCAACCCGGTGAGTTGGCGTGACGAGAAAATCCGGATACAAGGAAGCCGTCCGGAAGCGCCGCGCGCGCCAGAGCCGGCATCTCCAGCCGTCGTTCCAGAAGGACCTCACTGGGGCGCGATCCTGGGCTACCTGGGCGTCGCCAACCTGCTGGTGCTGCTGGCCGCCGGCGGGATCTGGTGGTGGTTGCGCCGGCGACGCCGGAAGCGGGCGATCCGTTTCGACGAGACCCCGTTGGAGGCGGCATGACCCTGAGCATCCTGAGCGCGATTTTTCTCGCGGAAGGCTTGATCGTCGGCTGGTCGCTGGCGGGTGGCCTGTTGATCGCGCGGCTGAGGAGCGGCGCGCGCGCGCGCCGCGCGGCAAGCCGTCTGGTCGAGCGGGTTTCCTCGCAGAGGGCCGCCCGGATCGAGGAGCTGAAAGCATTGCTGGTTTCCCGGCGCGCGTATGACGAAGCACAGGCCAGCACCCGCGCGGTCGAGCTGGGTCGTCTGGAAACCCATTTCTACCAGGCATTCATCGACAGCTACCTGGAGCACGACCATGCCGCCATCGCCGGGATCAACGTGCCGTTCGAGACGGTGATCGATGCGTGGCGCGGCCTGGCGTTCGAAGAAACGCAAGCCACTGCCGGCGCGACAACGCAAGCGCCGATGATGACGGATGAACAGATCGGTCGGCTTCAGGCTGAGCTGGCCGCGTTGAAGGAAGAGCGCGACCGCCTTCTCGACGAATTGGGCGTAAGCATGGAGACCATGGGCCAAATGCTCGACGAATACACCCATATGGCGTCCGGCAACGATGGCAGCGAGGTCGATCGGGGCAAGATACTCAGCATGTTCAAGGAAGAAGAGTCGGATGATCTGGCCGTGAGCGGGAACGAACTGATCGAACCGGCCTCTGTGACGGAAGAAACGGCCGGGGTCACCGATGCCGCCGGGACGGACACCGAGTCGCTGGAATCCCCCGAGCGACCGGGAGCCGATCCCGAAACGATCGATGAGATCTCGTTGAACGATCTCGAGATTGCGGCGGGCGGTGGGCCGGCGGCGCCCGATGCCGTGGGTGAAGAGATTGCGGCGGAAACGCCCGCGGCGACTTCCGTTGGAGCAGAGGTTACGGCGGCGGAAGCCCCGCCTCCGGTCGATAAGATCGCGGAACTGGAGCTCGATGGCGATCTGGGGCCGGAACAGGAAGCATCCGCGCGGGAACAAGAGGCGGAGCCAGCCCCGCTTTGATCGATGCTTTCCGGCAAGAAAAAAGCCCGGCTGTCGAAAGACCGCCGGGCTTCGGCCGGTTCGGGTCGGGAAGCGATCTGGACGATATTCCCCGACCCGATGATTCCGCTGAGTACGCGGAAACTACTTGCGCGCGGACGGGCC
>JALVEB010000207.1 GCA_027008705.1 Sedimenticola sp.
GCGACGGGCGGATCGACGAATTCGTCGGCGGCTACCAGGATTGGGCCGCATCGCGGGCGCGGCGCCAGCAGGCGGCGGGCAAGGCCGAGACGCCCGCGTCACCGCCGTCCCCCCGCAAGAAGAAAGACGCCCCGGCAAAAAAACTCGGCTACAAGGAGCAGCGCGAACTCGCTGAACTGCCCGAACGCATCGCCGCGTTGGAAGAGCGGCTCGATGCGCTCACCGCGCAACTCGCCGACCCGGCGCTCTATGCGAGCGAAGACAACGGTGCCGTCGCGTGCCTTTCCGATGAATTGAAGGCCGTCGAAGAGACCTTGAAACAGGCCTACGCGCGCTGGGAAACCCTGGAATCCGCTATTACCGGATGAAATAAAGGGTAGCAATCCTCGCGTCGATCCCGCATCATCCGAAAATAACTTAGTAAATTACTTGGTTAACCCGAACAAACTGGAGCGCAGTAAACAAATGAGTGTCGAAATACCCGAACGCGATGGCGATGGCTATCTCCTGGACATGAACCAATGGACGCCGGAGATCGGTCGCGCGATGGCCGAGGCCGACGGTGTCGAACTCGACGATGCCAAGTGGAACCATATCCTGAAGGCGCGTGAATACTACGAAGAAGAAGCCGTCGTGCCGCCGATCCGCAAGTTCGCCAAATACATCGGCGAGAACCAGAAAGACCTGTTCAAGATGTGGAAAACCGGCCCGATGAAGCCGATCACCAAGTACGGCGGCCTGCCGAAGCCGACCGGCTGCGTGTAGGCGCGTAACCGCGCTGAAACCCCGAACAAGGCGCCATGCGGCGCCTTTTTTATTACACTCGTCGCCCATGAATTTTCGGCCACTGCGACCGCTCCTCGCACCCTTGGGCCTTGTTGCGGAAACTCGCCATGGAATGGGCTATGACCCGCTTCCACGTCTGGCCCACGGGCGCGAGGAACGGTCTCGGAAACCCGAAAAGTCATGGACGACGAGTATATTCTGGAGGTAACTACTCAGCTAACCGCTGAAGTACGCCAGCTCTGCGTTCAAAAATGGTCATTTACCCTTGGAAATCCCATTTTTCGCCTTGATCTGACGCATTTCAGCGGTGATCTGAGCAGTTACCCTTTATTTGGCCTGCTCGCTGAGTAGTTCTGGAGTGGCTTGCCCGGGTCCGGCGGCGCGCTCCAGCGCCTGTTTCACGGCCGGCCAGGCGTTCTCGAGCAAGCGCTTCTGGGCGGCGGCGGTGGGATGCAGCCCGTCCGCCTGCATCAGCGAGAAATCGCTGGCCACGCCTTCCAGCAGAAAAGGGACCAACGGCAAGCGGTATTCGCGGGCCAGCTCCCGGTAGATGGCATGGAACGCCTCGGTATAGTCGGGGCCGTAGTTCGGCGGCAGGCGCATGCCGATCAAGACCACTTGGGCGCCCGCCTGTCGCGCCTGTTCGATCATCGCGCGCAGGTTCTCCCGCGTGCGTGTCAGCGGTTGGCCGCGCAAGCCATCGTTCGCCCCCAGTTCCAGCACCAGGATGTCGGGTCGTATTCGCCGCAAGGCCTCGGGCAGGCGCGCGAGGCCGCCGTTGCTGGTTTCGCCGCTGATACTGCCGTTGCTCACCTCGATGCCACGGGGCGCGAGTCGTTGACGCAGCAAGGCCACCCAGCCCAGCTCGCGCGGGATGCCGTGCGCGGCGCTGAGGCTGTCGCCCCAGACCAACAGTTTCAATGAGGGCGACTCGACGGCGCCAGCCTCCATGGCGGCAAGCAGCAGGATCAGCGGCGGGCAGGCGAGCCGCCACGGGAACAGGGTATAGTGTCGCATCACCAATCTCCGGAAGGAATCATGACGGATTATCGCATCCGCGCTCGTGAACTGGGCAAGCAAGTAGCGATCCGCGGCGGCGGTCTGGAGCTGCTTCGCGGTGTGGACCTGGCGGTTGCCGCTGGTGAGGCGGTCGCCATCGTCGGCGCCTCGGGTTCCGGGAAATCCACTCTGCTTGGTCTGTTGGCGGGGCTGGACCACGCCAGTCACGGAAGCGTGGAGTTGCTCGGAGAGAGGCTGGAAGCGCTCGATGAGGATCGCCGCGCGCGCTTGCGTGCCGGTCGCGTCGGCTTCGTTTTTCAGTCGTTTCAGCTGCTCGACGGGCTCAGCGCGCTGGAGAATGTGATGGCGCCGCTGGCGCTGCTGCCGCGCGGCGATGCGCGGGCTGCCGAAGCGCGTGCGCGGTCCACGCGGGCGCTGCGCGCGGTGGGTCTGGGCGAGCGCCTGGCTCACTTTCCAAGCCAGCTGTCGGGCGGGGAACAGCAGCGCGTGGCGTTGGCGCGGGCCTTCGTCATCCGCCCGATGGTGTTGTTTGCGGATGAGCCGACCGGCAATCTCGACCGGAATACCGGAGAGCAGGTCATCGGGCGCCTGTTTCAGCTGCAACGTGAGCAGGGCGCGACCCTGGTGCTGGTGACGCACGATGAGCGCCTGGCGCGGCGCTGCGACGCGCGCTACCGCCTCGACGAGGGGGTGCTGAGCCGGTGTTGAGGCGGGATCTGCGGCGGGTCGAGATACGTCTGCTGTTGCTCGCGCTGGTGGTTGCCGTGATGGCGGTGACCACAGTCGGCTTCTTCAGCGCGCGCATCGAAGGCGCGATGCGGCTTCAGGCCACTGCGTTGTTCGGCGCCGATCTGGTGGTGCGCTCGACCCGCCCGCTGCCGGCGCGCTACCGTCAAGCGGCGCGCGCGGTCGGGTTGAGAGTGGTCTCCACGGTGAGCTTTCCGAGCATGGCGCGCGCCGGCGACAGCGCCCAATTGGTTCGTCTGAAGGCGGTGGAACCTGGATACCCGCTGCGTGGTCGGTTGGAAACCAGCGCGCGCCTCGGCCAGCCGGGCGCGCCGACGAGCGCGCTTCCCGCCGCGGGCGAGGCCTGGGTCGAGGCGCGCGGCCTGCAACGCCTGGGGATCGCGCCTGGTGATCGGTTGCAGCTCGGTCACCAGCGGTTTCGCGTGACCCGGGTGCTGACCTTCGAGGCTGCCGCCGGCGGTAGTCTGTTCCAGATGGCGCCGCGGGTGTTGATCGCGCGCGACAGTCTCGAGGCCACCGGCTTGTTGCGACCGGCCAGCCGGGCGAGCTTCGAACTGCTGCTGGCCGGCGCGGAGCGCGCGCTGGCCGTCTATCGCAAGCAGATGGCGCGCCGGCTGCGCCCGTGGGAACGCCTGCAAGGGATCGAGGGCGGTCGTCCCGAGATCACCTCGGCGCTCGAGCGCGCGACCCGTTTCATGCGTCTGGCGACCTTGCTGACCATCGTGCTCGCGGGTGCCGCGATCGCGCTCGCGGTGCATGCTTTCAACCGGCGCGAGCGGCGCGCGGTCGCGGTGCGGCGCGCCCTCGGCGCGACCCGCGGCTGGCTGTGGCGTTTCTACCTGCGGCGCCTGGCGGCGTTGCTGTCGGTAGGGGTCGCGCTCGGCGCGCTGGCCGGTTATCTGGCGCAGTTCGCGCTCGCCGGTCTGCTGGGCGACTGGATCGGCGTGCCGCTGCCGCCCGCCGGACCAGGACCGCTGTGGAGCGGTTTCGTCACCGCCCTGTTGTCGCTGGCCGGTTTCGCCGCGCCGCCGCTGCATCGCTTGATCGGGACGCCGCCGTTGCGGATCCTGCGTGAGCCGATCGACGCGGCTCCCGGCGCCGTTCAGATCTTGCCGGCGGCGCTGGCGATGGTCGCCGCGATCGGGGCGTTTTTGTGGTGGCAGGCCGGCGAGGCCCGCCTGGCGGGTCTTCTGCTGGGCGCGGTGATCCTGGCCGGGGTCGTCCTGTGGGGGCTGGCGTGGGGGCTGTCGTCGGCGTTGCGCGGCGTCTTGCCGGGACGCGCCGGCGGCTGGCGCATGGGGTTGGCGAATATCGCCCGTTACCGGCGGCGTTCGGCGCTGCTGATGGCGGCCTTCGGTCTGGCCATCTTTACGCTGGTGCTGCTTGGCGGCGTGCGCGACGATTTGATCGGCGCCTGGCGCGCCAGCGTGCCGGCCGATGCCCCCAATCATTTCCTGATCGGCATCCAGCCGGGTGAGCTCGATGCCTTGCGCGCCTTTCTGGATCAGCGTGGACTGCGCTCCTACCACCTCTATCCGATGGCCCGCGCGCGCCTGATTGCGCGCAACGGCCGGCCGATCGGACCGGATGACTATCCCGGCGAGCGGGCGAAACGCTTGGTGTCGCGCGAGTTTTTCTTGTCTGCCGCGACGCGTCTGCCGGCCGCGAACGAACTGCTGGCGGGCGTGTGGGGGACGCGGGCCGGCGGGCTGTCGCTGGAGCAGGGGCTGGCGGAAACCCTCGGCTTGACACTCGGCGATCGCTTGGGCTTCGACCTGGCCGGTCGCCGGCTCAGCCTGCCGGTCACCAGCCTGCGCAAGGTGCATTGGGATTCGATGCAGCCGAATTTCTTCGTCATGCTGCCGCCCGAGGCGTTGCGCGGGCTCGACAAGACCTATATCACCAGTGTGCATGTCGCGGCGGGCGATGGTGGCTTCACCGCGGCCTTGACGCGGAACTTCCCTGGGATTACCGATCTCGATGTGCGCGCCTTGCTCGCGCAGGTGCGGCGGATCATCGAACAGGCCTCGGCGGCAGTCGAGTTCGTTTTCGCTTTCAGCCTGCTGGCTGGAGTGGTGGTCTTGCTCGCGGCGGTGCAGACCCAGCGGAGCGAGCGCCGTCGCGAGAGCGCGCTGTGGAAAACCCTCGGCGCCACCCGGCGGATGCTGCGCGCCGCCGTCGCCAGCGAGTTCTTGGTGCTTGGCGCGATCGCCGGCGCGCTGGGCGGTGGCTTGGCGCTGTTGAGCGGCTGGCTGCTGGCGACACGCGTTTTCGACCTGGCCTATCTGCCTTCTCCCTGGCCGTGGCTGGCCGGCGTCGTCGGCGGCGCGGCGCTGCTCGGCGCCATTGGCTGGTGGATGCTGCGTGGCGTGGTCGCGGTCGCGCCGATGCGGCTGCTGCGTGCGGCGCAAGGCTGACCGCCGGAGCCTTCAACGGGCGCTTTCGATCCGGTTGCGGCCCTTCTTCTTGGCCAGATAGAGCGCCGCGTCGGCGCGATCGAACAGGCTGCCGTCGTCGTCTTCCGCGGTGAGTTCCGCAATGCCCAGGCTGGCGCTCACCGGTACTTCGACGCCGTCGATGCGGTCGAGCGCGGCGATGTTCCGGCGCAGCCGTTCGGCCAACAGACGGGCGCCTTTCAGATCGGTATCGCTGAGCAGGATCACGAACTCCTCGCCCCCGTAGCGGAACAACATATCGCTGGCGCGGATGGTGTTGCGCATGACTCCGGTGACCTCCTGCAGGACCCGGTCTCCCATTGAGTGGCCGAAGCGATCGTTGATACATTTGAAATGATCGAGATCGATGACGATCAGCGACAACGGGCGCTGTTTGCGTCGCGCGAGTTCGATGTCGCGGCGCACCGCCTGATGAAACCCGCCCCGATTGCTGGCGCCGGTCAGTGGATCGCGCAACGCCGCGCGCACCGCATGGCGATAGAGCCGGGCGTTGCGCAGCGGATAGAACAGGCCGGCGAGCAGGTTCTCCAGGCGTTGCAGCTCTTCCTCGCTGAACGGCCGCTTGCGCGACAGCGTGAGCACGCCCATGTCTTCCTCCTCATCGCGAAGCTGGTAACTGGCCTGATGCGCCTTCTCGATCCCGATCAGGTAGTCGTGACGAAGCGCGCTGTCGGCAAAGCGCAGACCGTCGAACGGCACGCTTTGGTTGGCCACGCGGGCGAAGAGTTCGAGCTGCTGGGCGATGTCCAGCGTGGTCTGGAGCAGTCCCATCACCTCCAGGGAACGAGCGCCGAGCATCTCCGGGTTGCCGGGCTGTATCGTGGCCGGCGGTTGGTGAGCGGAAATCAATGTCAGGTTACCCTTGGTTTGTGTTGTGCTGGTCATTGAAGCGAGTTCCTGTCGAGGTATGGTTATGCGGTGATCTCAGCGAAATCCATGCCATTCAGGAAAAGTGCTTTCTAAACAAATGGATGGACGGTATGTTTCGCATGGCGGCGGAAAAATGACGGGGTGCTGGCAAGGATTTTCCGGGATTTCGCCGGTTTTCCGGCGCGAGTCGGCCGCTTTGTGCGAAGTGACGATTTTTCGCCGGAAACGGAATATCGGCTATGCTGGTAACCAAGCATTTTCCGGAGTGGACAGCGATGTGGATCAAGACTTTGATATCGAGGCGCTTATGGATGTTGGGCCTGATGCTGATAGGTCTGGGGGCGCAGGCGCGCCAGCCGGGGGCCTTGGAACCCGGTCTCGTCAATCCCGGCCATGAGGAGAAACCCGCCTGGTTCAAGAACTCGTTTCTCGATCTGCGCGAGGATCTGGCCGAGGCGCGCGAGGCCGGGCGGCGGCTGTTATTGTATTTCTACCAGGACGGCTGCCCGTATTGCGCCAAGCTGCTGAAGGACAATCTGTCGCAGGCCGATATCGCGGCGCGCATGCAACGGGATTTCGACGTCATCGCGGTCAACCTGTGGGGGGATCGTGAAGTGATCGATCTGGAGGGGCGCGAGCGCGGTGAGAAGCAATTCGCCGTCGACCAGCGGGTGATGTACACCCCGACCTTGGTGTTTTTCGACGACCAGGGCGGGGTGCGGTTGCGCATCAACGGCTACTATCCACCGGACGAGTTGCGCCTCGCGCTGAGCTACGCGGCTTCCGACGATCCACGCTCGTTTCGTGCTTTCGTCGCGGCGCAACGTCATCCGCGCGCCGATGGACCGGTGGCGCGGGAACCGGGCTTTCTACGACCGCCGTATCTGCTGCCGGCGCGCCTGCGCCATGCCGGGCGTCCGTTGGCGGTGTTTTTCGAGGAGCCGGATTGTCCGGCCTGTGATGAATGGCATCACGATGTCCTGAAGCGCCCCGAACTGGTCGACAGCCTGAAGGCCTTCGACGCCTTGTCGCTGAACATGTGGTCGAAGACCCCGTTGATCACGCCGGACGGGCGCAAGACCCGCGCCGATGCCTGGGCGCGCGAGCTGGGCATCGAGCATGCGCCGAGCATCGTGTTCTTCGATACCGATGGCAAGGAGGTGTTTCGTACCGAGGCCTGGCTAAAGGCCTTCCACCTGAATGTCGTGCTGCAATACGTCGCCACGGGAGCTTGGCGTGAGCAGCCCGAGTTCCAGCGTTTCGTCGATGCTTATGCCGATCGCTTGCGCGCCCGGGGAATCGAGGTCGATTTGATGAAATAGCCGGAGGAGCGCCCTGATGGACCTTGGCGTCAGCGTCGAAATCCAGTGTCCTTACTGTTGGGAACGCATCTTGCTTGCGGTCGATCCATCGGTGCCCGAGCAGGAATATGTCGAGGATTGCCTGGTGTGTTGCCGCCCGATCGAGATCCGGGCGCGGATCGACGAGCGCGGGCGGGCGGAGGTGATCGCGCGGCGCGAGGACGAGTAGGCCCGGGGCTGCTACGCTGAAACCGGCGGCGCGGCAATGCGATCGAAGTAACGCGCCCGGTAGAGCAGCCTCGGCGGCTCGCCATCCTCGAAACGCGTGCGCGTGTGCAAGACATTGTTGCAGATCAGCCCCTGTCCGGCTTCCAGGCGGATCCGGTAGTGCCAGGGAGACGGCGTTTTCAGTTGCGCTTTCAGGGCCGCGACGGCCTCCCGCGTCAGGGGGTCGTCGCGCCATTCGATGCTGCGCTCGCGATCGGTGTAGCGCATGTGCAGGTGGCCGTTGCGCAGGCTGAAGACCGGGCCGGGCCGCGCCGGTCGCAGTTCCTTGCCGTCGGCGAGGTTCGGCGGGATGGTCATCGCGCGCGGATGCATCAGCGCACGAAGGTAGTCGGGATTCTCGTCGCGTAGCAGCAGGTAGAGAATCTCGTGGTCCAGCACTTGGTTTTCTCCCCCATGCGCGGCCGGCTGCACGCAATGCAGCAACACCGCGCCGATCTGCTTGTCGGCACGGTTGTAGTAACCGTCGGTATGCCAGGCCAGCGGCCGGTTGGAGTAGGGGATGTAGCCCTGTCGCATGACCGCCGGCTTGACGCGCAGCGAGGTGATGGCGTCGTCGTCGGCATAGGGGTTGTGGTCCAGGCGTTCGAGACCGAGCTGGTGCCCGAGCGCGCGGATCACAAGCTTGTCGCGGCCGGCATCGCCGAGTCCGCTCCATATCGCGAGGTTGCTGGTCGCGCAGTGGCGCAGTAAGGCCTCGATCTCGATGCGGCGGGGCTTGCGCGGATCGCGGATCTCGACGATCAGGTTGCCGATATCGCGCGGCTGCGCGGTCAGCTTGGCGTCGCGCCAGCGGCGGTAGGCGTCTTCGTCGTCGAGCGAAAAAGGGTTGAACGGAAGAAAATTTCTTGTGGGAGCAAGAAGCAAGCGAGGGCGCGGGTGATTCATGAATTTTCCGGGTTGGATGCCATCGATCTGACAAGGCGTAGGCCCGATCAAGCGCAGCGGATCGGGCAGCGGCGCAGTTTCGTGGCACCACCGTAGCCGGTTCCGCTGCGCTTGAACCGGCCTACGAGGGTGGAAATGTGCCAGCATGCCGAGTCGTTGATTTTTTCATGATCTGGAGTGACGCCACCCCGCGTCATGAGCGTTAAGATCATCGATCTGACAAGGCGTAGGCTCGATCAAGCGCAGCGGCCGAAAATTCATGGCGACGAGTATACTATACCCAGTATTCAGAGAAAACGCGCCAGCAGCGCCATCGGACCAGCGCCGACCGGCAGTGGGATGCGCACGTGATAGCCGCCACCAGGGGCTTCGCGCATCGGCTCGTCGTTTTGTCCCCACATCTGTTCGAGCACGAACTCCCGGTTGCCGTCCGGGGTCAGCAGTTGCAGGCGGTCGCCGATGCCGAATTTGTTCTTCACCTCGACCTCGGCGAGGCCGCCGTCGACTGTGGTGATCTCGCCGACGAACAGCTGCCGCTCGCTGCGTGAGCTGCCCTGGCGGTAGCTTTGCAGCTCATCGCTTTCGTGGCGTTGCAGAAAGCCGTCGGTATAGCCCCGGTTGGCGAGGCTTTCGAGCTCGCTCATCAGCGTGGGATCGAAGGCCCGACCGGCGATCGCGTCGTCGATCGCGCGGCGGTAGACCTGGGTGGCGCGCGCGGTGTAGTAAAAGGATTTGGTGCGGCCTTCGATCTTCAGGCAATCGACGCCGATGCGGGTCAGGCGATGGACATGCTCGACAGCGCGCAAGTCCTTCGAATTCATGATGTAGGTGCCGTGTTCGTCCTCGAAGATCGGCATGCGTTCGCCGGCGCGGCTCGGTTCTTCCAGATAGTAGACTTCATCGGCCGCCGGGTGGCGCTGGATCGGCGTAGCCGCCTGCCCGGCGACGGCATCGATATCGGCCTTCGCGATGCGGTATTCCCAGCGGCAGGAGTTGGTGCAGGCGCCCTGATTGGCGTCGCGATGATTGAAGTAGCCGGAGAGCAGACAACGGCCTGAATAGGCGATGCACAGCGCGCCGTGCACGAATACCTCCAACTCGATGTCGGGGCAGGCCTGGCGGATCTCTTCGATCTCGTCGAGCGACAGCTCGCGCGACAGGATCACGCGGCGCACGCCGACCCCCTGCCAGAAGCGCACCGCCTCGGCGTTGACGGTGTTGGCCTGCACCGAGAGATGAATCGGCATCTCCGGCCAGTTCTCGCGCGCCAGCAGGATCAGCCCCGGGTCGGCCATGATCAGGGCGTCCGGCTCCATCTCGATCACCGCGCGCATGTCGTTGAGGAAGGTCTTCAACTTGGCGCCGTGCGGCATCAGGTTGGCGGCGACGAAGAACTGCCTGCCGTGGCGATGCGCTTCGTCGATGCCGATGCGCAGCTTGTCCTCGCGGAAATCGTTGTTGCGCACGCGCAGGCTGTAGCGCGGCAGGCCGGCGTAGACCGCGTCGGCGCCGTAGGCCAGGGCATAGCGCAGGTTCTTCAGGGTGCCGGCCGGAGAGAGCAGTTCGGGTGTTTTCATGATGGGCGGTGAGTATACCCGAATCCTGGCTGCCCGCCTCCGCGCGCCGGGCGTGGGAATCCGTCGTTATTGGGTTCTTGCTGGATCGTTTCAAAGAGCGCGAGCCAATCGCGAAGAAAGAATCACCTCACTGGCGCACCACCTCACCGAAGCGGCCCTGCTGCGCGGCTACCGGGGCCTGCGGGCCAACGCCGCGCCCGGCCCCGACGGAGAGACCAAAGCCAGCTATGGAAAGGGACCGAAGCGACGGATAAAGGAACTGCGCGAGCGACTCAAGACGGGAACCTACCAACCGACCCCGGCCAAACGCATCTATCTGGCCAAGCCAGATGGAAGCCAACGCCCGATCCATCTTCAGAACATCGAAGACAAGATCGTCCAGTCGGCGACAGCAGAAATCCTCAACAGCATCTGCGAAAGCGACTTCGCCGCCTTCAGCTACGGATTTCGGCCCGGCAAGAGTCAACACCAAGCCCTGCAATCCCTGCAAACCGTCCTTCAATAAGGACAGGTGAACCGGGTACTGGATCTCGACCTCAAGGCGTGTTTCGACCGAATCGAGCACAACGCCCTAATGGCGGTGATCCAGAAACTAATGCGCCCAGACAATTGGCTCCCGGTCGATCCGGGTTACCTGCTTGGAAGAGCCGGATGCGGGAAATCCGCACGTCCGGATCTGTGAGGGTGAAAGCCAGCAATGGCTGATCTACTCGACTAGGATTTTTCCCAATGTGCGGGTTGCGCCCGGGTTGTTACCATCAGGCTTCTGAAGAACCAACCACCAAAGGAAACGCCATGCCGAAAGTCGTCATGTATTCCACCCTGTTCTGCCCGTACTGCATGCGCGCCAAGGCGTTGCTTGACAGCAAGGGGGTAGATTACGAAGAACGCCGCATCGAAGGCGATCAGGCCCTGATGCAAGAGATGATCCAGCGCGCCAAAGGGCGCACTTCGGTGCCGCAGATCTTCATCGATGAATATCACGTCGGAGGCTATGACGACATGGCCGCGCTGGATCGCGCCGGCAAGCTCGATCCGCTGCTGGAGGCGCCGGCGCGCCATGCTACCGCCTGAGCGGCAGCGGCTCGACAAATGGCTGTGGGCGGCGCGTTTCTTCAAGACGCGGAAGCTTGCCGGCGAGGCCATCAGCGGCGGCAAGGTGCATCTGAACGGTCGGCGCACCAAGCCGGGGAAGGAAGTCCAGCCGGGTTCCCGGCTGGAGATTCAGAAAGGGCCGCTGCGTTGGGAGATCGAGGTTTCCGCACTGTCCAGGCAACGCCTGCCGGCGCCGAAGGCGAGGCTGTTGTATGCCGAGGACGAAGCCAGCCGGGTGCGGCGGGAGGCGCTGGTGGGGCAGTTGCGAGCCGAGCGCGCGGCGGAGGTCGCGCGCTCGCCGCGCCGGCCGAACAAGCGCGAGCGGCGTCAGATCCATCGTTTCAAGCAGAAAGGCGCAGAATCCACTCCTCGCCCGTGAGTTTTCGGTCGCTGCGGGCGCGGGGAACGGCCTCGAAAACCCATGGGTGGCGGGATCGACCCGGAGCTCAGGGCCACGTCATCCAAGCCATGGCGGGGATGGTGGCGGCTCGGAAAGACACCGTAAATCCATCCTTGGAAGGCTCCGCGTCGGCATCCATGCCTCCGAGGTTTTCCGATCCGACATCACCCCACCTTATCAATAACTTGAACTTGGACGTTTAGACGACGTGGTCCTGATCCGGAGGTTTCGCATGGGCCCTGCTCGCCCGCCGGTCTGCTAGACTCTGCTTTTTCCTACCACTTCTTGCCGTGACCCATGGACCAAGATGCCTTCCGGCAGACCTACCGCGAGATCAATGAACGGGACTGCGTATTCGAGAAGGCGGTGCTGACCAACCAATGCGGCTGTCGGCATGCCGAGCGTTTCTGCATTGCCGAGCGCGAGGGGCTGGCGTGCCACTCGGCCGAGGGGCGCGCGCGTTGCGCGGCTTGGCTGGAGTTGGTGCACGAGCAGGCCCGCTTCGCCTTCAAGACGGCGGGCAGCGAGCGCCCGGCGTTGGGTCACGGCAAGGCGATCGCCGCCCAGGTCGGCGGTTTGCGCGGTCTGCGCCGGGTATTGCGGCCCGATGAGTCTGCGCCGGCGGCGGTGATCGCCGATGTCGACGGGCTGCTGCGCGAGGCGTTGGGGCGTTTCGGCCGTTTCGAGCGGGTGCCGATGCAAGCGGTGATTCAGCAGGTCGCGGCCTACAAGATCAAGAAGCGGGCGCGCCGCCGGCGCTGAATCGTGGCTTATTCTTCCATGGAGAACAGTGAGAAACGCTCTTCCGCCACCCCGGCCGCGAGAAAGGATTCCCGCGTCCAGGCGGCCTCGCCGGTCGGAGCGGTGACATAGACGTCGAGACAGGCCAGGCGCGGTCGTTCCGCGATGATGCGCTGAATCGCCTCGCGCCAGTCTTCGTTGCCGACGGGCTTCAGATCGACGCTTTCGTAATGGAATTCGTCGAAGGCGTCGCGCCAGGAACGGCAGTAGTTCGACAGGTAGTGGCCGTTCGGGATCGCCGACAGCCAGTACAGACACAGCGGTTCGTCGTTGCCTTCGGCGATCACATGTTCGATCAGGCTCTGGATCGGCGCGAAGCCGGTCTCCCAGGCGATGAAGAGGCGCGCGCAGCCGTTGTCCTCATGGAGCGTGAAGTCGCCCGTCGGCCCTTCGATTCGGACCTTTTGGCCCCGGCGCGCCTTGTCGAACACGAAGTGTGAGAAGGTATCGCCTTCGCGGCGGCGCACATGGAAGGCCAGATCCAACCCATGGCACGGGCAGGAGGCGATCGGCAGCGTGACCTCCGGCTGGCCGTCGAACCGGAGGCTCGCGCACTGACCGGCAAGAAACCGGAACGGCTGGGTGCGTGGCAGCCGCAGGTGCAGGATGGCGACCTCGTCTTGCAGGCGCTCCAGTTTGTGCACCTTGGCGGTGACCCGTTGACTTGGGATTTCGACCGCTTCCGAGACTTCGTGCGCCTCGATGCGCAGGTCCGAAGCCGCGGTATTGGCGCACATCAGAAACCAGCCTTGTTGGCGTTCGAGCGGTGGGAAGCGGAAATCGGCATGGCGGATCGGCTCGATGAGGCCATCGATCAACCGCGCTCGGCATTCACCGCAACTGCCGTTGCCGCAGCTGAACGGCAGGTTCAGGCCCGCGCGCAGGCCGGCTTCGAGCAGGGTTTCGCAGTCATGGACCTCGAACTCATGGTGACTGGGTTCGATATGCACACGGAAGCTCATTGCCGGATCTCGGAATGGGGACGGGAAGCGCCAGAGCCGGCGGGTCTGCGCGGGTCTTTTCGGAAACGTCGCAAGGATCGGGTTTGCGGCCAGGCTGTCATGGAAGACTCCATTGTCATTTGGGTGGTCTTGGCGGGCGCGTGACGCTGGTTTCCGCGATCGGGCCGGGTGACGCGGCTTTTCGCCGAGCGCGAGGCCGCGGTTCGGAGAGTCGCTGCTTCTCCTCGATCAGCACGACCGAATCATGCGTTTCGATATGACAGCAGCCGCTGCGCCTCAGCGCGTCGAGCAGGGCTTGCCGCGCCGCCGGCGCGCGCCCGTGGTCGATGGTCACGCCGAAGTTCAGTAGATGGAAGCGTTGTATGCGACGCTGCCGGCTCAGGCTGCCGAGCCACACCGGGAGGGCGCCGGGTTGCAGGCGCAGGTGGCTGTCCCAGAAGCGCAGCACCAGACGCCGCTCGCCATCCAGTGGTTTGACCAGGGCCAGTTCCTCGTGCTCGCCGGCGTGCACCTGGGGGATCAGCGGCAGTTCATCGATGCCGCTGGACGGGCTTAGCAAGCGCAGCGCGTTGTGCCCGTTCAGCCGCTCGGCGGAGCGCCAGTCTTGCCGGCGCAGCCACTGTTGCAGGTGATCGAGACGGCCGGCGTATTGGATCTGAAGCGGTTGGTCGCCGTGTTGGCGCAGATCTTCGCGCCAGCGCGGCAGTGTGCGCCAGCCGTCGCGTCGCCAGCTCTCGAGCGGCATCTCGAGGCGCGTCGGATGGAGGCGGTAGGCTGCGAACTCGCGGTTCCAATGCAAGGCGGTATGCAGCGCGAGTGCTGCGAGCGGCAGGATCAGCCCGACGGCGAGGTTGCGTCGCCAGGCGCGAGGCGGCGTATGGTGGTGGCGCAGCGCCATGCCGAGCAACGCGATCCACAGCAGGCCGAGCGCCAGCGACGCGAGTACGTCGCTGAACCAGTGGACGCCGAGGTAGAGACGCGAGAGGCCGATCAGGCCGATCAGCAGGAAGGTCGGCGCGTAGATCCAGCCGCGTCGCGCGGAGGGCAGACTGCCGGCAATGAGGAAGGCGAGAAAGCCATAGGTGACCGTGGCGTGCAGGGTATGGCCGCTGGGAAAGCTCCAGGGTCCGATGCCGTCGACCGTGTTCGGAGGGCGTGGGATGCGCAGGCTGTATTTGAGCAACGGCACGCTGATCCAGGCGTAGGCGCAGGCCGCCAACCAGTGCGCGGCGACGCGGCGCTGGCGGCTGAACCAGAACCAGGCCAACAGGCCGAGTTGCATCGGCAGGATCACCTGCCAGTCGGCGAACATTGTCAGCCAGGTGAAGAAGCGGTCGGCGGCGGGCGTGCGCAGGCTCTGCATCAGCGCGCGCAGCGGTTCGTTGACGCTCCCTTGCCACCAGTCGGCGTGCAGCGTGGACAGCAGCAGGCCGAACGACAACACCGCTCCGGTCAACAGCAAGGCGAGCTGCGCGAGGCCGCGGAACTCCGGATGACGAGGGTCGGCGAGCGCCGCGGCGATGCCATGAAAGGCCTGGTGGCGCTCGACGCGCCGCAGCAGCCAGGAGACCAAGCGCGCGGCGAGCGGTTCGGCGATGCGCAGCAGGCGGCGGATCGTCCACACCAGCAACCAGCCCAGCGCGACCAGCGCAAGCAGCAGCGCCACCAGCCGCGAGGCGGCCTCGGCGGCGAGCTCCAGCGAGGCGCCGAAGACCACGCCCGGCGCCAGATAGACCAGCGCCCAGGCCAGCGCCGAGAGCACGTTGGCGATGAAGAAGGTCAGCGGCCTCATCTCCGCCATGCCGGCGATCAGCGGGATCACCGCGCGGATCGGGCCGACGAAGCGACCGAGAGCGACGCTGTTGACGCCGTGCCGGGCGAAGAAATCCTGGCCTTTCTCGATCAGTTCCGGGTGGCGGGACAGCGGCCACAGCCGGGTCAGGCGCTCGCGGTAACGGCGTCCGAGCCAGTACGACAGGCCGTCGCCGACAATCGCGCCGGCCACCGCCCACAGCCACACCGGCAGGAAATGCAGGTGTCCGCTGCCGATCAGTGCGCCGACGCCGAACAACAGCACCACGCCGGGCACCAGCACGCCGACGATTGCGACCGATTCGGCGAACGAGAGCAGGAAAACGATGAAGCCGGCCCAGTTCGGATGCGCCCCGACCCACGCGAGCAGCGGCTCCATCAAGGCATCCATGAGATCAGAGGACTTCGTGAAAGGCTTCGGCGGCGGCGGTCAGGGTGGTGTCGATGTCGGCGTCGCTGTGCGCGGCCGAGACGAAACCGGCCTCGAAGGCCGAAGGCGCGAGGTAGACCCCGCGTTCGAGCATCAGATGAAAGAAGCGCCGGAAACGTTCCTGGTCGCAGGCGGTGGCCTGGGCGAAGTTGGTGATCTGTTTCTCCTCGCTGAAGAACAGGCCGAACATGCCACCGACCTGGTTGGTGGTCAGCGGCACCTGTTCCCGCAGCGCGGCGGCGCGCAGGCCCTCGGCCAGCGTCCGCGTGCGTTCACCGAGGCGTTCGTAAAAGCCGGGCTCGGAGATGCGTTCCAGCGTCTTCAGGCCGGCGGCCATGGCGATCGGGTTGCCGGACAGGGTGCCGGCTTGGTAGACCGGGCCGAGTGGGGCGAGCTGCTCCATGATCTCGCGGCGGCCGCCGAAGGCGCCGACCGGCATGCCGCCACCGATGACCTTGCCGAGGGTGGTCAGATCCGGGGTCACGCCGTAGAGTTCCTGGGCGCCGCCGGGGGCGACCCGGAAGCCGGTCATGACCTCGTCGAAGATCAGCACGCTTTCATATTCATCACATACCGCGCGCAGGGTTTCGAGAAAGCCGGGCAAGGGCGGGATGCAGTTCATGTTGCCGGCCACCGGCTCGACGATGATGCAGGCGATGCTGTCGCCGATCTCGTCGAACAGCGCGCGTACCTGCTCGGCGTCGTTGTAATCCAGCGTCAGCGTGAACTCGGCGAGGCAGGCCGGCACGCCCGGCGAACTGGGTTCACCGAAGGTCAGCGCGCCGGAGCCGGCCTTCACCAACAGCGAATCGGAGTGGCCGTGGTAGCAGCCCTCGAACTTGACGATGCGGTCGCGCCCGGTAAAGCCGCGCGCGAGGCGGATCGCGCTCATCGTCGCCTCGGTGCCGGAGCTGACCATGCGCACCATCTCGATCGACGGCACCATCTCGCAGACCTTGTCGGCCATGCGCACCTCGAGCTCGGTCGGCGCGCCGAAGCTCAGACCGCGGGTCGCGGTCTCACGCACCGTCTCGATGATCTCGGGGTGAGCGTGTCCAAGGATCATCGGACCCCAGGAGCCGACGTAATCGATATAGCCCTTGCCATCAGCGTCGTAGACGTAGGCACCCTCGGCGCGGGCGATGAACGGCGGTTCGCCGCCGACGCTCTTGAACGCCCGCACGGGGGAATTGACTCCGCCGGGGATGTGTTGTTGGGCATGGCGGAACAAATCGTGGGAACGGCTCATCGGGCACTCCTGTGGAAGAGAGGTTGAAAGGCGCGCGCGGCGGCGCGCGGGTCGGGCTGGCCGAACAGGGCGTCGATCACCGCCAGGTAGTCGGCGCCGGCATCGATCAGGGTGGCGCCATTTTCCGGGGTAATGCCGCCGATGGCAACCAATGGCAGATCGAAGCGCGCGCGCGCTTCGCGCAGCACCGCGAGCGGGGCCGGCGTGGCATCCGGCTTGCTGCGCGACGGGAAGAAACGGCCGAAGGCGAGGTAATCGGCGCCGGCGGCGGCGAGGCGCGCGGCGCGCGCCAAGTCAGCATAACAGGAGACGCCGATGATCGCGTTCGCGCCGAGTATCGCGCGCGCCTCGTCGATGGCGGCATCGTCGCGTCCCAGATGGACCCCGTCCGCGCCGACCACGCGCGCCAGCGCGATGTCGTCATTGATCAGAAACGGGATCCCGGCCTCACGGCATAGCGCCGCCAGCGCCTTCGCCTCGGCAAGGCGACGGGCGCTGTCGTCGCTCTTGTCGCGGTATTGGAGCAGGCGCGCGCCGCCGGCCAGCGCTGCGCGCGTGGCGGAGATCACTTCCTCGCCGGCGGTGATCGCATAGAGCCCGCCGCTCAGGAACACGCCGCGACCCGTTTTGGGATGCGCTGTCCGGAACCCAACGCCTCGGCCTCGCGCAGCGTTCGGGTGACATAATCCTGGGCGGCGGTGACCGCCTCGGGCAGCGCCAGCCCCAGCGCCAACTGGCAGGCGATTGCGGTGGAGAGGGTGCAGCCGGTGCCGTGGAATTCTCCGGGCAGGCGTTTCAGCGACCAGGCTTGCGGAGGCGTGTCACGCTGGTAGAGGCGGTTCTCCAGGATCTCGCCTGCTTCGTGGCCGCCGGTCAGCAGTACCGCGCCGGCGCCGCTGGCAAGCAGCTCGGCGGCGGCTTCGTCGAGCGATTCACGGCCCGACAGCTTGCGTGCCTCGACGCTGTTCGGGGTGCACAGCGTGGTCAGTTTCAGGAACTCGGCGATGATCGAGACGATCAGAAAGCTCGATACCAGCTCCTTGCCGCTGCCGGAGGCGAGCACCGGATCGAACACCACGGGTATGCCGCGATGGCGGCGCAGCATGGTCGCCACCGCGCTGAGGTTGTCGCTGCTGCCGAGCAGGCCGACCTTGATTGCGGCCACCGGCATGTCGTTCAGGATGGTGTGCAGTTGGGCGGTGACCAGGCGGCTCTCTACCGGATTCAGCTCATTGAATTCCGCGCTGTTTTGTACCGTCAGGCAGGTGGTCACGGTGGCGGCGTGACAGCCGAGCGCGGCGGCGGTTTCGATATCGGCCTGGATGCCGGCGCCCCCGCTGGGGTCATGACCGGCGATACAGAGTATGACGGGTCGTGACATGGAAAGCTCTCCTGGTAGATGGGAGTGGGTGTGAAACCGCGCACAGGTCGTTGATTCGTCAATCGCTTTGCTGACCGAAGAAACGACATCGATGCGACGCGGCATCGGTTCGATCCGCGCTGCTTGAACCGGCCTGCGCAGGTGTCGAGGCCCGTGGACCGACAAGCTACGGGCGGCGAGTATACCGAAGCGCGCTGGGTTTGCGTAAGCGCTTCGAGTCGGCTAGAATTCACGGTTCACTGAAAATCAATTCCAAACGGGCGAGTTATCGCGAGGCGATCATGAAAGCGGACATTCATCCAGATTATCAACCCATCGAAGTCACTTGCAGCTGCGGCAACCAGTTCCAAACGCGCTCGACGCTGTGTCATGATCTGCACATCGAAGTCTGCTCCGCCTGCCATCCGTTCTACACCGGGCAACAGAAGATCATGGACACCGCCGGCCGCGTCGACAAGTTCCGCAAGCGCTACAACCGTTGATCGGCGAGTCCGTCACCGCGCTCGCGGAGAAAGGCGCCCACGGGCGCCTTTCTCGTTCCTGCGCCCGACATGGCGCCATGGCGGGCGCCGCTCCCGATCGATGCGTTTCGGAGACCGCGCATGCCTGATTCCCACAAGGATGGCGTCGACAGCGCGCTGAATGCGCAAGCGTTGGAATACCATGCCCGGCCGACGCCGGGCAAGATCGCGACGCGCCTGACCAAGCCGGCCGACACCCCGGAGGAGCTTTCGCTGGCCTATACGCCGGGGGTGGCCGAGCCGGTGCGCGAGATCGTGCGCGATCCGCTGAACGCCTACCGCTATACCGCCAAGGGCAACCTGGTCGCGGTGATCACCGATGGCACCGCGGTCCTCGGCCTCGGCAATACCGGCGCGCTTGCCGGCAAGCCGGTGATGGAAGGCAAGGGGGTGCTGTTCAAGCGCTTTGCGGATATCGATGTCTTCGATATCGAGGTCAATGCCGACAGCCCGCACAGCTTCATCGAAACCGTGGTGCATATCGCCGATACCTTTGGGGGGATCAACCTCGAAGACATCGCCGCGCCGCATTGTTTCGAGATCGAGCAGGCGCTGATCGACCGGCTCGATATCCCGGTTTTCCACGATGACCAGCACGGCACCGCGATCATCATCGCCGCCGGCTTGTTGAACGCCCTGGAGCTGCAAGGCAAAACCCTGGAAGACGCGCGCATCGTGGTGCTGGGCGCCGGCGCGGCCGGGATCGCCTCGGTGCGCCTGTTGATCTGCCTTGGCGCGCACCGGAGCAACATCCTGGTGCTCGATCGCAACGGCGTGATCCATACCGGGCGCCAGGATCTCAATCCCTACAAGTGGAGCGTCGCCGCCGATACGGGGCGGCGCACGCTGGCCGACGCCATGGAGGATGCCGATGTCTTCATCGGGGTATCCGGCCCTGGCTTGGTCGACGAAAAACTGCTCGCGTCGATGGCGCCGAGGCCGGTGGTGTTCGCGCTCTCCAATCCGGTGCCGGAGATCCGTCCGGAGCTGGCGCATCGCGTGCGCGATGATCTCATCATGGCCACCGGGCGCAGCGATTATCCGAACCAGGTCAATAACGTGCTCGGTTTCCCGTTCATCTTTCGCGGCGCGCTGGATGTGCGCGCCTGCTGCATCAACGAACCGATGCAGATCGCCGCGGTTCATGCCCTGCAAGCGCTGACCCACCAGCCCGCTCCCGCCGGGCTGCTCGAAACGATCGGCGTCGGTCGGTTGCGCTTCGGGCCGGATTACATCATTCCGAAGCCATTCGATCCGCGCCTGAAGGATCAGGTCTCCGGCGCGGTCGCGCGCGCGGCGGTGGAAACCGGCGTCGCCCGTTGCCCGCTCCCGGAGAAGTATGCTCGTAGCTGACGGCTCAGCGTCCTTGATCTATGCTCGGTATTAAAGGGAGACCGGATCGCCGGGTTCCGTGAGTTTCGCGCGAGAAGGAGAAGGGTATGCACAAGATCGCCATCGTGGGCGCGGGGCGGGTCGGAGAGACCGCCGCGCAGATCATCGCCGAGCAGGATCTGTGCCGCGAGTTGGTGCTGATCGATATCCGCGAGGATGTACCGCAAGGCGTCGCGCTCGATATCTACGAGACCGCGCCGCTGTTCTGTTTCGATACCCGGGTCACCGGCAGCAACGATGGAGCGGCCGTCGCCGGCGCGGAGTTGGTGATCGTCACCGCCGGTTTCCCGCGCAAGCCGGGGATGTCGCGCTCCGATGTGTTGGATGCCAACCTCGCGATCATCGATCCGATCTGCGACGATCTGTTGGCGCACGCGCCCGATGCGATGGTGCTCGTGGTATCGAATCCGGTCGATGTGTTGACCTATCGAGTCTGGCGGCGGACGGGCTGGCCGCGCTCGCGGGTGTTCGGTCAGGCCGGGGTGCTGGACGCCTCGCGCATGGCGGCGTTCATTGCGCTGGAAACCGGTTTCTCGGCGCGCGATGTCACCACGATGGTACTGGGCGGGCATGGCGATTCGATGGTGCCGGTGCCGCGTTATTGCACGATCAATGGCATCCCGGTGTCGCATTTCATCTCCCCGGAGCGCCTGGCCGGGATCATTCAGCGCACGCGCGATGGCGGCGCGGAGATTCTTTCGTTGCGCGGCAACAGCAGCGCTTATGACGCGCCCGGCGCGGCGATCGCGGCGATGGTCGAGGCGATTGCGCGCAATCGCAGCCGGGTGCTGCCATGCGTGGCGATCCTGGATGGCGAGTACGGCGAGCGGGAGATCGCGATGGGGGTGCCGGCGGTGTTGAATCAACAGGGGTTGGCGCGGATCATCGAGTTGCCGCTGGAGGCGGAAGAACAGCAGGCTTTCGCGGGTTCGGCAAAGGCCGTGCGGGCCGATATCGGGCGATTGCCCGCTGCATGAGCGTGACCGGAACATTCATGACCTGCACGCGCCCTCGCTTGTTTCTTGTTCCCACAAGAAATTTTCTTCCGTTGCCCGTCATCCATCGATACGGGACGCCTCCAGGAAATCTCTTGTGAAAACCCTCTCCTGCGCGATCATCATGTGAGTTCATGAAATTTCTGGGTGAAGTGGTAAACTCGTCGGCTGTCGACCTGCTACGCGGAGCCGAGGTATGTCCGAAAAAAGCTTTACGCTCATCAATAACGAAAGCGGCGAATCCGTCACCCTGCCGATGCGCGAGGGCACCGAGGGGCCGAAGACGGTGGATATCTCGTCGTTGTACCGCGACACGGGCCTGTTGACCTTCGACCCTGGTTTTCTGTCCACCGCCAGCTGCGAGAGCCGGATCACCTTCATCGATGGCGACAAGGGCATCCTGCGCTACCGTGGCTATCCGGTCGAACAGCTTGCCGAGCGCAGCGATTTTCTCGAGGTCGCCTATCTGCTGCTGTACGGCGAGCTGCCGACCGCGCAGCAGTTGATCGGGTTTCGCGCGATCATCAGTCACCATACGATGATCAATGAATCGCTGAAGCAGTTTTTCGACGGTTTCCACTACGATGCGCATCCGATGTCGATCATGGTCGGCGTGGTCGGGTCGCTGTCGGCCTTCTATCACGATTCGCTGGACATCCATAATCCACGCCAT
>JALVEB010000208.1 GCA_027008705.1 Sedimenticola sp.
GCGCGCGCTGATCGGCGCCCGGCGCGATGCGATCGAGGCGCGCCGACGCGAGCTTGACGAGTTGCGCGGCGGGCTACAGGCCGCACGTGGCCGCCTGGCCTCGCTCGAGGCCCTGCAAGAGGCCGCGCTCGGCAACGACGACCGCGAGCGGGTCGAATGGCTGGAGCGCAACGGCCTGACTGGACTGCCGCGCCTGGCTGAATCACTGCGCGTCGAGCCGCGCTGGCGTGAAGCGGTCGAAACCGTGCTCGGCGCGCGTCTGCAAGCGCTTTGCGTCGAGCGCCTGGAGAGCCTGCGCGCGCCGCTGGAAACCCTTGGCGACAGCGCCATCGATCTGTTCGAGACCAGCGCCGGGCCGGCCGCGGCGCGCGCCGACAGCCTGGCCGCGCGGGTTGAAGCCCCATGGCCACTGGATAGCCTGCTCGGCGCGGTGCGCACCGCCGACAATTTGGAAGAAGCCTTCGCGCGCCGCGCCGAACTGGCCGCGCATGAGTCCCTGATCACCCCGGAAGGCATCTGGATCGGCCGGGACTGGCTGCGCCTGGACCGTAGTCAAGGTGGGCAGGGCGGGGTGCTCGCGCGCGAAAGCGAGATGCGCGAGCTGCAACAACGGATCGCCGGGCAGGAAGAACGCGCCGCCGCGCTCGCCGAGGCGTTGGAGGCCGCCCAGCGCGAGCTGCGCGACGGCGAGGAACAGCGCGCCGGAGCGCAACGCGGGCTCGATGAGGCCAACCGCCTGCTCAGCGAACTGCGCAGCACCCTGAGCGCGCGTCGCACCCGCCAGGAACACATCCATAGCCGCATCGAGGCGCTCGATGCCGAACTCGCCGAGCTGAACGAGCAGGCCGGGCAAAACCGCGAAACGATCGAACGCGCGCGCGAGAAACTGCACGCCGCGCTGGAACGTATCGAAACCCTGGACGAACAACGCGAAGAACTGGCCGCGCGCGGTGAGGCTCTGCGCAAGCGTCGGGACGAGATCCGCGCGGCCCTGAACGAGCAGCGCGAACGCGCGCAACAGGTTGCCTTACGCGTCGAATCGATGCGCGCCTCGGCGCAATCGTTGAGCCGGTCGCTGGAGCGCATGGGTTCGCAACTCGGCCGGCTCGAACGCCGTCATGCCGAGCTGAAGCTGGCGCTGGCCGAGGGTGACGCCCCGATCGAAGAGCAAAAGCAGGTGCTCGAACAATTGCTGCAACGGCGAATCGAGATCGAGCGCGGGTTGAACGAAGCACGCGCCACGCTGGAGCACCACAACGAGCAGTTGCGCCAAGCCGAGCAACAGCGGCAGCGGTTGGAACAGGCCGCGCAGCAGGCGCGCGCCGCGTTGACCGAGGCCGGCATGGCGCGACAAGAGGTGATGGTGCGGCGCAACACCCTGGAGGAGCAGCTGCGCGAAGAGGGTCATCAACGCGACCAATTGCTCCAGGCATTGCCCGAGGCCGCCGATGTCGCCACCTGGGAACAGGAACTGGCGCGCATCGAGGCCCGCATCCAGCGCCTCGGCGCGATCAATCTCGCCGCGATCGACGAGTTCAAGGAGCAATCCGAGCGCCTCGGATACCTCGATGCCCAGCATGCGGACGTCAGCCAATCGCTGGAGACCCTGGAAGCCGCGATCCGCAAGATCGACAAAGAGACGCGCACCCGCTTCAAGGAAACCTACGACAAGGTCAATGCCGGTATCCAGGAGATGTTCCCGAAGCTCTTCGGCGGCGGCCATGCCTACCTCGAGCTGACCGGCGAGGATCTGCTGGAGACCGGCGTCACCGTGATGGCGCGCCCGCCCGGCAAGCGCAACAGCAGCATCTATCTGCTTTCCGGGGGAGAGAAGGCGCTGACCGCGGTTTCGTTGGTGTTCTCGATCTTTCGTCTGAACCCGGCGCCGTTCTGCATGCTCGACGAGGTCGACGCGCCGCTCGACGACGCCAATGTCGGCCGTTTCTGCCAGATGGTCAAGGAGATGTCCGAGAGCGTCCAGTTCATTTTCATCACCCACAACAAGGTCACGATGGAGATGGCCAATCAGCTCTCGGGTGTTACCATGCACGAGCCGGGGGTATCACGGCTGGTCTCGGTCGATGTCGACGAGGCGGTGCGGCTCGCGGCGGTCTGATCGCATCCATGGAGTCGAGAATTGGAAGCCAACACGGTCCGAATCATCCTTTTTGTCGCCGGCATCCTGGTGATTGCCGGGATCTACCTGTTCGACCGCGCGCGCAAGCGGCGTCCGCGCGCTCCCGGGCTGGTGCGCCGCGAGCCGGGCGCGAACGGCATCGGCGGCCGGGGCGAGCCGCGCCCGGAGGCGCCGGACACCGCCTTGCGCGGGTATCGCGAGCCGCTCAGCGACGAGGAACTGCGCGCCGCCGACCTCGCTCTTGACGACGAGACGCCGGCGGGCCGCATCGAGCCCGAATGGAACCCGGACGAAGAAGACCTGCTGGTGGCCGCGGCCGAAGATCCCGACCTGCCGACCCTGATCGTCCAGATCCATATCATCGCGCCGGAGGGCCATGAATTCCATGGCGGGCATCTCTTCGCCGCTGCGCGCGAGGTCGGCCTGGCGCATGGCGACATGCGCATCTTTCATCGTATCGAGAACACCCCGCGTGGTCCCAAGACCCTGTTCAGCATGGCCAATCTGGTTGAGCCAGGGGTGTTCGAACCCGACCAGGCCAGACACTTCTCCACCCCGGGCCTGGTGCTGTTCACCCAACTCCCGGTGGCCAAGGACGGGCTGGCGGTATTCTCCGATATGCTGTTCACCGCCGAACGCCTCGCCGCCGCGCTCGGTGGCGATCTCTACGATGAGACCCATGTCCGTCTGAGCAAGCAGGCCATCGCCGATACCCGCGACAGAATCCTCGAACACCGGCGCCAGTTGCAGCGGATCCTCGGCGGCCGCTGATTCTCGGCCGGGCGGCGCCCGGCCTCCCGCCTTTCTCCGTGTCATCCTGGGCGTTCCCTTGGGCCGCTTGTCCCAGTCTATATGTCACTAAAATTTACATTTATTGACATATTAAGCCAATTGCTGGCCTTTTAGCTCCTGTCTTAGTGCTGTAATTCATTGTTTGTAAAAAACATATCTTGATTGTTTCAGATTTGGCAAGAAGTTTGCATTCTGTCTCGGCGTGAGCCGGTCCACGCCGAACGGAAAGTGACGCAGCCGGTTCGCGGGAGAGCGGCCCGGCGCGTCCGGGCCTTTGTCACCAGGTTGTCGATTGCTCGAGTCCCGAGCCTGATCGGTGGCTGGAAAAATCAAGAATCCTCGGAGGGGGAATAGAATGACAGTACCAAAACAGTCAGGATGCCGGCTTTCCGTCGCCGTCCGAACCGCCCTGCTCGTCTCCGCCGTCGGTCTTCCGATGGCGGTCCGCGGCGCGCCGCTGCCCGGCGGCACCCTGGATCCGACGATCATACCGAAGTATGTGTCGCCGCTGGTGATCCCGCCGGAGATGCCGAAGAGCAGCAACCCGGATGCCGGGAATGATTATGAGATCGCGGTACGCCAGTTCAAGCAGCAGATTCTGCCGACGGTGGGTTGTCATAAACCCGCGAAATGCAAGCATGGTGGATTCCGGCCGACCCGGGTATGGGGCTACGGGCGGGCCGAGGACCGCACCCCTCGGGTGGCGCCAGACCCTGGTTCCACCTTCAACTACCCCGGTTTTACCATCGAGGCGCAAACCAATGTGGCGACCAACATCCGTTGGATCAACGATCTGGTGAAACGCCGGCCGGGCAAGAAGCCCAAGCCGGGAAGGAAGAAAAAATACCTGCGTCATCTGTTCTGGCGCTCCCTCGACCAGACCCTGCATTGGGCCAACCCGCCGCGCGATTGCATCTCTGGCGTCCCACGAACCGATTGTGCCGGCCGGAATCCACATCCCTATCGTGGTCCGGTGCCCATAGTGACCCATCTGCATGGCGCCCATGTGGAGCCTGTCAGCGACGGCTACCCCGAGGCCTGGTGGCTGCCGGACGCCAAGAACATCCCCGTCGGCTACGCGATGTCAGGCACCCTGTTCGATGATCGTACCGGCAACAATCCGGGCGATCTGGGGTATGTGGACTATCGCTATATCAATACCCAGGACGAGACCACCCTGTGGTATCACGACCATGCGCTGGGCATGACACGCCTGAACGTCTACGCCGGCCTGGCTGGTTTCTACCTGTTGCGTGATCCGGTCAACGGGCAGGAGAAAGACCTGAATCTGCCTGGACCTGCGCCCAAGGTCGGCGATGCGCAGGGTAATGATCCCTATGGCAACTATTTCGAGATCCCGCTGGTGATTCAGGATCGCTCGTTCAACCGCGATGGCTCGCTGTTCTACCCGAGGAATCGCGCGTTCTTCGAGGGTCTCAAGCGCCGCCAGCTGAAGATCGATTTCAGCCCGGACAGCGATATCGCGCCGATCTGGAACCCCGAGGCCTTCTTCAATGTGATGGTGGTCAACGGCGTCGCCTGGCCCTATCGTGATGTCGAGCCGCGTCAGTACCGCTTCCGCCTGCTCAACGGGAGCAACTCCCGCTTCCTGAACCTTTCGTTGAAGGTCGTCCACGCCGATGGCACGCTGGGGCAGGAGGTGCCGATCTATCAGATCGGCTCGGATGGTGGTCTCTTGCCTCAGGTCGTCGAGGTGCGCGAGGGCTTCAAGACGCTGTTGCCGGGAGACGGCACCATCCCGGCGCCGGTCCCCGCGGCCGATCCGCAGGAAGCCTTGCTGATCGAGCCGTCCTCGCGCAACGACGTCATCGTCGATTTCGCCGGCCTGGCGCCCGGAACCCGCGTGCGCATGATCAATACCGCGCCGGACGGCCCCTTTGGCGGTTTTCCGGACGTGCCGGCGGATCCTTCCACCACAGGCCAAGTCATGGAATTCATCGTCGGCGCAAGCATCTCGGCTCCGGGCGGGGTCGATCCGAGCACCCCGGTGGAGAACCTGCAACTGGCGTCGAGGACCGCGTTGCCGCCGGCCGATCGCGTGCGCCAGGTTTCGCTGAACGAAGAGCAATCCTCTGAAGTCTGCGTGACCACGCGGGCCAACGGTTCGATTCAGCAGCTGCGCAGCGTCTTGCCCGGGCCGAACTTCGAAACCGACTGCGCCAATGCCGGTGGCGTTCCCTTCGCGCCGAAAGCCGCATTGCTCGGTATCCTCGATCCGCTCGGAAACGGCCAGTCACAACGCTGGTCCGATCCGATCAGCGAGAACCCCGCAGTGGGTGAGACCGAGATCTGGGAGATTCACAACCTGACGGAGGATGCGCATCCGATCCATCTTCATCTGGTGCAGTACCAAGTGGTCGATCGTGAAGACGTGGCCACCGGCGTGGTGCGCCCGCCGGAACCGACCGAGTTGGGCTGGAAGGATACCGTGATCGCCTATCCGGGGCAGATCACCCGTTTCAAGGCGCGTTTCGATCTTCCGGGCCTGTATGTCTGGCACTGTCATATCCTCGAACACGAAGACAACGAGATGATGCGGCCGTTCTGCGTCGGTGATGCCGGCGTTGATTGCCCCGCCGGACTGTTCTGATCCCGCCATTACCGGGGACGCCTTGTCCCCGGTATTCCATCGCGGTTCTCCCGGGTCGCGATGGACCCGTTTCCTCCCCGTTGCCTTCGGGTACCGCCGTGGCGCGGCGCTCGAGGCCGGCATCCATCAGGGTAGCGATCGCGTCCGATGCTTTCCCGCGGAAAGCGCAGGACAGGCCGTTCGGCGTACCAGCGGGGTCGTGTCGGGCTGATCACGCGGGCCTTGACGGCCATCCATGGCGTATCGGGCGGTCTGGTGAGCGAGGGGGCAAAGCACGGTTGCTCCGCTTCCTCATCCACGCTCGTCGGGGATGAGTCTGGACAGACGGGCGGCAGGTCAAAACAAGAACGATCCAGCCAGGATGGATTGCCGCAGTCGTGGTTCCCCGCTGTCAGGATATTTTACAGATCTCTACTTCCTGGGTTAGCGCCTTATGCGTAACTTCATGTATCTCAATAAAAAAATATTTCTGGCACGGTATCTGCTTACAACTGGGCTAGAGCGGCTAGTTTGGCTCGCTTTGTAAACACGACATTGTGCGATAGTTTTCTTTTTAGTTGAGAGGAATTGGATAAATGAAAAAAACTATGCTTGCTTCACTGATTGGCGCGGGTGCGCTGCTGGCTTCCGCTGGCGGTTTTGCCGCGACCATCAATGCTCCTCAGGTTACCATTGGTCCGGCGCAGACCGATTGGACGACCACCGCTGGTCTGGGGGCTCCTGGATCTTTTGTTTTGCCGGGCGGCGCAGCTCAGATCCAGCAGTTCGATCCCACCCTGGGTACCCTGACGGGGGTAACCGTTACGGTAAATGGTTCCTTCTCCGGTACTCAGACCATCAGCAACACCGGGCAGTCCGCCATTTTCATTACTAATGCCAGCACCGGTGCTACTTGGTTCCTCGATATCCTGGACAACTCGGGACCTGCTGGTGATCAAACCGCGACTGCGGGCCCTGATGGTGTACATACCAATGAGTTCCTGAACGCGGGTGATAGTATTGTCGAGGCTGTGGCTGCCTCCACGGGTCCCGTCGTTCTGGACGGTTTGAATTTTGGTACCTTGGCGGATTTTACCGGCCCCGGTACCTGGGCTTTCGGTTGCGCGGCGTTGAGCACGGTAACCTTCTCGGGTGGCGCCACCGGTTCCACCGATTTTACCGGTACTGCGGATTGCGTTGTCGACGTTGCCTATGATTTTACGCCGGCTCCCCCTCCCACTGCCAACCCTATCCCTGGTTCGCTGCTGTTGATGGCGGCAGGGCTGCTGGGTTTCGAGGCGAGCCGTCGTAAGAAATAAGACGGAGTTTTTCTCCCGGGATTCTGTTCGATGAATCCGTCAGGGAGAGGACGAAAAACGGCGCCATATTGGCGCCGTTTTTTTTTGGGGGGGGCGCGATAGGGTCAGCTGTGTTCTTTCAAAAAGCGCAGGATACGCTGTTCGGCGTACCAGCCGGGCCGTGTCGGGCTGCCTGCGACGAAGCCGGCGTGACCGCCGCTGGCGTGTAGTTCCAGGCGGGTGTCGGGCGCCAGCTCGCCTGGCGTGGGTGCGGTGTCGGGGTACATGAACGGGTCGTTGCGCGCATGCAGCAACAGGGTCGGTGGCGAGATCGAGGGGAGGTATCGGCGGCAGCTGGCGCGTTGGTAGTAGTCCTCGACGCCCCGGAAGCCGTGTAGCGGGGCGGTGACCTGGT
>JALVEB010000209.1 GCA_027008705.1 Sedimenticola sp.
ACCGGTGTCGCGCTCTTTGATCGCGACCAGGGGTTGCTCTCGCACGCGCTGCACAGTCAGGCCGAGCTACACCGCGTCTATGGCGGGGTAGTGCCTGAACTGGCCTCGCGCGATCATATCCAGCGCATGCTGCCACTGATCCGATCTGTGCTGCGCGAGGGCGACAGCCGCCCGAAAGATATCGATGGCATCGCCTACACCGCGGGCCCCGGTCTGGCGGGCGCCTTGCTCAGCGGCGCCGCGGTGGCGCGCAGCCTGGCCTGGAGCTGGGGCGTGCCCGCCATCGGCGTTCACCACATGGAAGGCCATCTGCTGGCCCCGCTGCTGGATGACCCCGGCATCCAGTTTCCCTTCGTCGCCCTGCTGGTTTCCGGTGGCCATACCCAATTGGTCGATGTCACCGGGATCAGCGCCTACCGCCTGCTCGGCGAATCGGTCGATGATGCCGCCGGCGAGGCCTTCGACAAAACCGCCAAGCTGCTGGGCCAGGAGTATCCCGGCGGGCCGGCCATCGCGCGACTGGCCGAATCGGGAGATCGCTCGCGCTTCCGCTTTCCTCGCCCGATGACCGACCGCCCGGGGCTGGATTTCAGCTTCAGCGGGCTGAAAACCTTCGCGATGAACACCTGGAGGGAGCATGGCAAGGGCTTGTCAGGTGAAGCCCTGATACGCCTGAAAGCCGATATCGCCGCCGCGTTCGAGGAAGCCGTGGTCGATACCTTGGTGCTGAAATGCCGGCGCGCGCTACGCCAAACCGGAAGAAAAACGCTGATTCTGGCGGGCGGTGTAAGTGCCAATCAACGTCTACGCCAGGCAATCGACCAATTGTGCCGACAAGAATCGGCACGCGCCTGCTATCCGCGCGCGGAATTCTGCACCGACAACGGCGCGATGATCGCCTATGCCGGGCTGCAACGCCTGGCCAGCGGACAACAGGAAGACTTGGCGTTCGAGATCCATCCCCGCTGGCCCATGACGCAGCTAACCCCGATGCCTCACCCGTCGGCATATACTCGCCGTCCATGAATTAAAAACTCCCCGGATATCCTATGCTGGGTTCCAACCAACGCCGCTACCCGACCATCAAAAAAGGCGGCGCCCGCATGGAGCTCCGCCTTCCATTCACAACAAATTTACGCTCCGACCATCAGTCGGCTTGGTGCTATCGCATTCGATACCGCCGCCGATACCACAAGCCGCCGGAGAGCATCAACAGCAGCGACCCTGGAACCGGAAGATCGCCTCCCGCGACATACAGGTAGGTCACCTTGACCTGGCACGAGGAATCGGCCGTATGGGTGAACAGTGCCAAACCATCCGTTGGCTGAATATTCGCGATATGCGCCGAAGTGCTGCCACAACCCACCTGGAAAGTGCCGAGTGGACCGCCTCCATTGACATATTGCGCAAGCTGAGCCGCATCGGAGATCGTAATGATGTCTGACACGCTGCCACTGACCGTCGCGTCCACCATGAACGGACCTGGCTGAGTCAGTGAGATCGGCAGCGGCGGCGAACCAAGTGCGTCGCTCATCGTCATATTCGATTCCGCGCTGCCATCGTTGCCGATATCGATCAACATGTCGACCGAAACCTCGGCCGACTCCAGGGTGTGGTTACCGCTGTTGAAGATACGCATCGTCGCGGTGAAGCTGCCCTGCACCTCCAGTTGCACACCCGCCAATACCCCAAGACTGGAATCGAACTTCTGAAACTCCATTGGCGAATAGAGCATGTCGGCATTCG
>JALVEB010000210.1 GCA_027008705.1 Sedimenticola sp.
GCCGGACCGGCGCTGCCGTTCATCGCGGTACCGACCACCGCCGGCACCGGCAGCGAGGCGACCAAGAACGCGGTGCTGAGCCGCCGTGGTCGCGACGGCTTCAAGAAATCGTTTCGCGACGAGCGTTTGGTTGCCGAATATGCGCTGGTTGATCCCGATCTGCTTGCAAGTTGTCCTCCCGCGGTGATCGCGGCCAACGGCATGGACGCGCTCACCCAGCTGATCGAATCCTATGTCTCGTTACGCGCCAACCCGATCTGTGATGCGTTGAACCTCGATGGCTTGCGCGCCGTCAGAGACGGTCTGTTACCCCTGCATGACAGTGCCGGGGCCGACGCGGCGGCGCGTGAGCGCATGGCCCTGGCCTCGCTGCTCTCCGGCATCAACCTGGCGCAGACCGGCCTGGGCTCGGTGCACGGTCTGGCCGCGCCGCTGGGCGCTTTCCATCCGATTCCACATGGGGTGGCCTGTGGCACCCTGCTCGCCGCGGCCACTGAGCGTAACATCGAGGCGATGCGCGAGCGTGACCCCGACAACCCGGCGCTGGCGCGCTACGCGCGTCTTGGCGAGCTTCTTTGGCAACGCCATTGGCGTGATCCTGACGAAGCCCACGCGCGCTTGCTCGACCGGCTGCGGGCATGGAGCGATCAGCTGGCGATGCCGCGTCTGTCGGCTTACGGTATCGGCGCGGGTGATCTCGATCACATCGTCGCCCATTCACGCGGCAGCAGCATGCGCACCAACCCGATCGTGCTGCGTGACGATGAGATCCGCTGGATCCTCGAGCAGCGTCTGTAGCCGTTTCCCATCCTTCGCAGGTTCGTCTCATGTCCGATACGCCGTCCGCTCTGATCGCCAGCCCAGACAACGCCATCGTCTGGTACGACGACACCCTGTTCCTGCTCGACCAGCGTCGACTGCCGGCCGAGGAACGCTATCTGCAACTTCATCATGCCGCTGAGGTCGCGCAAGCGATCACCGATATGGTGGTGCGCGGCGCGCCGGCGATCGGTGTCACCGCCGCCTATGGGGTGGTGCTGGCCGCGCGCGACGCCTACGCGCGCGCCGGCGGCGCCTGGAAACAGGCCATCGACGAGGATCTGAAGCGGCTCGGTGCCTCGCGCCCGACCGCAGTCAACCTGTCCTGGGCGCTGCAACGCATGCGCGAGCGGATCGAAACCCTGGGCGATGGCGATCCGGAAGCGGCGCTGCTCGAACAGGCGCGCGGGATTCACCAGCGCGACCGCGTCGAGAACCAGTGTCTCGGCGATCTCGGCGCGGCGCTGATCGAAGGTCCGACCGAGGTCATCACCCATTGCAATGCCGGCGCGCTTGCGACCGGTGGTTATGGCACCGCGCTTGGCGTGATCCGTAGCGCCTGGGAGCAAGGTCGCGTGACCCGGGTGCATGCCGACGAAACCCGACCCTGGTTGCAGGGCGCGCGGCTGACCGCCTGGGAGCTGCGCCGCGAAGGCATCCCGGTGTCGTTGCAGAGCGATGCCGCGGCGGCCGCGCGCATGGCCCGGGGCGGTATCGGCTGGGTCATCGTCGGCGCTGACCGCATCGCCGCCAATGGCGATGTCGCGAACAAGATCGGCACCTATGCGCTGGCTGTTCTGGCCCGTTATCATGGCGTGGGTTTCATGGTGGCCGCGCCGACTTCCACAATCGACCCTGACACCGCCAGCGGGGATCTTATCCCGATCGAACAGCGCGCTGGCGATGAGATCCTGAACTGCGCTGGTCATCGCGTTGGCGCTGAAGGCGCCGAGGCCTGGAACCCGGTCTTCGATGTCACCCCGGCCGGCCTGATCGATGTGTTGGTGACCGAAAAAGGCATCGTCGAACACCCGAACCGCGAGCGTATTGCCGCGCTGCTGAGCTAATGAAGGAGGCTGCCATGTCCAATGATCCCCGCTCGCAGTTGCCCGCGGCCTTGGTGCTTGGCTTGACGATCGCCGCTGGCCTCGCCGCGCTTGGCTGGCTGTTGGGTCAGAGCGCGTTGCGCGTCAAGGCGATGGAGCGAACCGTGACCGTCAAGGGACTGGCCGAGCAGGAGTTTCCGGCGGATATCGTGCTCTGGCCGATCGAGTTCAGCCGCGCGGGAAACCAGCTCGGCAAGCTTTATGAAAAATTGGAGCAGGACGCCGCGCGTATCCGCGCCTTTCTGCGCGACAACGGTGTCGGCGACGCCGAGATCAGCCTCTCGCCACCGGCGATCGTCGACAAGCTGGCGCAGCAGTATGGCGGCCAGCAGCGCGCCGAGTTCCGCTACGCCGGGCGGCAGACCCTGACGGTTTATTCCCGCAACATCGATGCGGTGCGCAAGACCCAGTCGCGCCTGGCCGAGCTTGGCAAGCAGGGGATCCTGTTCACCGGCAATGATTACCAAAACGCCACCGAATATCTGTTCACCCGCCTCAACGAGGTCAAGCCCGCGATGATCGAGCAGGCCACGCGCAAGGCGCGCGAGGTGGCAGGGAAGTTCGCCCGTGATTCGCACAGCCGCCTGGGCAAGATCCGCCGCGCGCGCCAGGGCCAGTTTTCGATCAGTCCGCGTGACCGCAATAACCCGCACATCAAGAAGGTCCGGGTGGTTTCGACGGTCGAATACTACCTCTCTGACTGAATTACCGATGCGCGCCCGGGCCAATTGGCTGGTACGGCTTGCCTATCACCTGGAGGGTTCGAAGCGTTACCGGCGCGTGAAGTCCCTGGTGCGCTCGATCCTGGTCGAGCAGAACTCGCCGGCGCGGCTCTACGTCGATGGCTTCATGATCGTATTGGTGCTGGCCAGCATCTTCGGCCTGATCTATGAGGTGCGCCACCCCGAGCTGGATTTCGACAACTACCTCGAAACCTTTGCCGTGCTGGTGTTCTTCCTGGACTATGTCGCGCGGCTGTGGGTGCATGACGATGCCCACCGCATCGTCATCGATCATTACGAGCAGGCGGAATTTCTCGACAAGCCGTTCGATACCTGGAAAGCCATCCGCGCCATCCTGAAGAGCAAGTGGGAATACATGACCACCTTCATGGCGATCGTCGACCTGCTCGCGATCGTGCCGACCTACCGCCCGCTGCGCCTGTTGCGCATCTTCTTGTTGTTCCGCTTGCTGAAGCTGTTCCGCTATTCGCGCTCGATCAGCGAATTCGTCTCGGTGCTGGCCGAGAAACGCTTCGAGCTGACCACCCTGCTGGGTTTTTTGGGTTTTGTCATTTTCGCCGCCTCGACCGCGATCTATCTGTTCGAATCGCATATGGAGGGCGGCCAGATCGAGACCATGGTCGACGCCATCTACTGGGCCGTGGTCACCCTGTCGACCGTCGGTTACGGCGACATCACGCCGCATACCACCGAGGGTCGCGTGGTGACGCTGATCCTGATCACCACCGGCATCGGGGTGCTCTCGTTCTTCACCTCGATCATCGTCTCGGCGTTCACCGAGCGCATGCCGATGGTCAAGGCGCGGCGCGTGGTCGCCAACCTCGAACGGCAGAAGGGCTACAGCGTGGTTGGCGGTTTCGGGCGCGTCGGCGAGACCGTCGCCCGCTTGCTTGACGAGGAGGGCGAGCGCTTCGTCATCGTCGATCCGGATCATGAGCGCATCGATCTGGCGCACCGCCTGGGCTATACCGCGTTGGTCGGGGACCTCTCCGACCAGAACCTGCTCTCCGATATCGGCGTGCGCGGTCGCGTCGCGCGTGTGTTGTGTCTGACCGGCAGCGATGTGATCAACCTCTATGCGACCCTGTCGGTGCGCTACCTCAACCCGGATATCGAGATCGTCGCGCGCTGCGACAAGAAGGAAACCGAGCGAAAACTACGCTACGCCGGCGCTACCCATACCGTCTCGCCGTTTCGCGTCGCCGGCCTGATCGCCGCCGAGTACCTCGAGCAGCCGGTGGCCTTCGAGGCCATCTACGGCGTCATGACCGGCCATGTCAGCGTGCTCGTCGATACCGTGCCGGTAAATCCCGGCTCGTGGCTGGACGGACGCTCGATCGGCGAGATCAGCGTCGGTCAGCAGCAACTGCTGGTGCTCGGCGTCATCGCCGCCGGGCAGGAACCCCGCGAACACGAAAGCAACAGCTACAACTACTGTGACCGCCGCTTCCATTTCCGGCCACGCAAGTCGTTCCGCTTGCACGCCGGCGACATGCTGGTATTGATCGGCCATCAGCTGAGCCTTGCGCACTTCCGCGAGAGCGTGCTGAAGGGGGGGCAATGAGCACGCGGCCGAAGCGCGCGCTGGTGTTCGGCTGCAACCCGGTGGGCCGCGAGGTCGCCAACCAGCTCGCATTGCGCGGGGTGGAGGTCACGCTGTGCGACGATCTGCCGGTCGACGAGGTGCGTCCCGGCGCGCACTGGGGCTACCGTCGTGTCGACATCACCGCCGATGACGAACTGCGCATGGTCGGCATCGGTGGCGATGTCGACTACCTGTTCGCGCTGTTCAACGAAGAGGCCAGCAATGTCTTCCTGGTGCTGTCGGCGCGCGCGCTGGCGTCCGGGATGCAGATCATCGGTTTGTCGTTGTCGGCCGATTCCGAGAACAAGCTGCTTGCCGCCGGCGCCAGCAATGTGATCGATCCCTATGCCATCAGCGGGCGCAAGATCTTCCGCGTGATCCGCCGGCCGGATGCCTCGCAATTGCTCGATCATGTGATCTTCGGCGATGCCAACCTGAAGCTCGCCGAGCTGCATGTGCCGGAGGGCACGCCGCTGGAGGGGCGCAAGCTCTCCGAACTGGAGATCGAGGAACGCTTCAACCTGATGCTGCTCGGTATCGTCGATCGCGGGCGGGGAAACCAGTTCTTCTTCGCCACCGTCGGCATCGATCATGCCATCGACAGCGACGACGTGCTCGTGGTGATCGGTTCGCGCGAGGCGATCGAGGCGTTGCGCGGTTTTCTGTCGCGCGGGGAGTAGCGGGCCGGTTTCAGGCCTCGCTGGTCTTGAACTCGTCGAGTTTGGCGCGCAGTTCAGCCATCGAACTGGAGAAGCGCGCGCACCCCTCGCGCAGCTCGCTGGTGCGCGAGGCGTTGGTCTCGGTGCGTTGCTGGATATCGTGAAGATTCTGGTTGATCTCCCGAACCGCCTGGTCGGCCTGCTCGGCGACGGTCGCGGTGTTGCCGACCTTGGCATGCATCACGCGCAGCTGTTCCATCGACGCGGAGATTCGCTCCCGGCTCTGATCCGCCTGGCTTGAGAGCTTTTCGGTGGATTCCAGCTGATCGTCCATGCGGGAACGAGAATCGTTGGCGGCGGCCGCGATCCGCTCGACGATCTGATGGATGCGGTCGAGGCTGTTCTTGGTGTTGGCGGCGAGCGCGCGGACCTCATCGGCGACCACCGCGAAACCGCGGCCATGTTCGCCGGCGCGCGCCGCCTCGATCGCGGCGTTCAGCGCCAGCAGATTGGTCTGTTCGGCGATGTTACTGACCACCGACAAGACCTCGTGAATCTGCTCGGTACCTTGCATCAGCTCGTCGAACTTGGTCGACAGCACGCGGGTATTGCCGACGGTGTCGTCGACCAGGCGGCCCATCGAATCGAAATCGGCGTGCGCGGTCTCCAGGCTGTCGGTGAAATCCGCGACCATCGAAAGCGCTTCGTCGATGTCCGCGCGCAGCTCGCCGGCCCGCTGCTCGAGCGCGCCGGTCGACTGATCGATGCCGCCGAGCGCGTTTCGGATCGCCTGGCTGTCGCTGTCGATCCCGGCGGATTTCTCCAGCAGCCCGCGGCTGGCCTGCTCGGTTTCCGTGGTGACCGTCTTCGCCTGCGCCAGTGTTTGATCGATGTTCTTGCGCAACTGCTCCGCCACCGCGATCACATGACGAAATTCTTCGCTGAAGCGGGTGTCCATCTCGGCGCTGATCGTCAGATCCCGATTGCTGAGATGGTTCAGGTAGTCGGAGACGTGCGAGAACAGACGCATGCCCCAGTGACGCTCGTCCAGGTCGTGCAACAGGATCACGGCGGCGACCGCGATCTGTATCGCCATGCCGATCGTCGAGTGGGTGAACAGCCAGGCATTGAGCAACAGCAGACCGATCCCGATCCAGTGGGTCAGACGCATGCGGGTGAACAGGGAACGAATCGACATCGGGTTTCTCCGGGAGAATCTTCTCTTCCGAGCTTTTCGGCTTCTTCGTTGAGGGCTTTAATCCGCATGATGCCATCGGTTGATATATACTCGTCGCCCATGAATTTTCGGATTTTCGAGGCCGTTCCTCAGGCCCTTGAGCCAAGCGCGGAAGCGAGTCATAGCCCATTCCATGGCGGGTTTTCGCAACAACGCCCACGGGTGCGAGGGCGGTCGCAGTGGCCGCAGAATTCGTGGGCGACGGGTATACCTATGCGCTTGCCCTGGCCAGGAAGTGATACATTGTCCCGATGAGCCCAGCCACCGACCTGTTTACCGATCCTTCCACCGAGCTCGACTTCGGCGCCGACGAAGCCCACGCCGGTTTCCGGCTGCAACGGCTGGAGGTGCTGAACTGGGGCACCTTTCACAAGAAGGTCTGGACGCTGGACGCCGCCGGCGACAACACGCTGCTGACCGGGGACATCGGCTCGGGCAAGTCGACGCTGGTGGACGCGGTGACGACGCTGCTGGTGCCCGCGCACCGGGTGGCCTACAACAAGGCGGCGGGGGCCGAGGCGCGCGAGCGCGATCTGCGCTCCTATGTGCTGGGCTATTACAAGTCGGCGCGCGACGAGGTGGGCCTGGCTTCGAAGCCGGTGGCGCTGCGCGATCACAACAGCTATTCGGTGCTGCTCGGCGTGTTTCACAACGCCGGTTACGACCAGACGGTGACGCTGGCTCAGGTGTTCTGGAGCAAGGATCCCAAGGCGCAGCCGAGCCGCTTCTACGTGGTCGCCGACCTGCCGCTGACGATCAGTGAGGATTTCGCCGGTTTCGGCCAGGACATCGCCCGCTTGCGCAAGCGGCTGCGTGGGCGACCGCATATCGAGCTGTTCGACAGCTTTCCGCCCTATGGCGCGGCCTTTCGCCGCCGCTTCGGCATTGGCAGCGAGCAGGCGTTGGAGCTGTTTCACCAGACGGTGTCGATGAAATCGGTGGGCAACCTCACCGCGTTCGTGCGCGAACACATGCTCGAAGGTTTCGACGTGGCCGGTCGCATCGACAATCTGATCCACCACTTCGACGATCT
>JALVEB010000211.1 GCA_027008705.1 Sedimenticola sp.
GACCGCTTTCCGAAGGGCGCCTTGCTGGTGGCGATGGATGATTCCGCGCTGATCGCCAAGCGCAACGCGGCGATTGCGCAGTTGCGCAATGCCGAGGCGCAATTGCGCAACGCCAGCGTGCAGTACACGCGCGAGATCTATGCGCCGCGTTCGAAGAAGGCGCCCGGCGGCATGGGGTTGCCGAATCTGTTCGATCAGATGTTCACGAAGCCGATGGGCGATTTCATGGGCGAGTCCGATCCGGGCGCCGAGCGCTCGGCCGATCTCTACTCTTCGCGCACCGCGATCGATCAGGCGCGCAACGCCATCCTCCAGGCTCAGGCCCAGATCCAGGCGATCGACGCCAAGCTACGTGACGCCAAGAGCATCGCGCCGTTCGACGGCGTGATCCTGAAGAAATACGTCGAGGTTGGCGATACCGTGCAGCCGGGACAGCCGCTGCTGAATTTCGGCGATGTTGAATACCTCCAGGTCGATGTCGATGTCCCATCGCGCCTGCGCAAGGTATTGCGTGATGGTCAGATGCTGAAGGCCGAGATCGGCCCGACCAACCGGATCGTGCCGGTGCGGGTGGCGCAGGTGTTTCCGATGGCCGATGCCCAGCGTCACACGGTGAAGGTCAAGTTCGACCTGCCCCAGGGAGTTTCGGCGCCCGGCGAGTATGTCCGCGTGCTGATCCCGGATACCACCACCAGCAGCTCGCTGCCGGTCGTTCCCGCCAGCGCGATTCACTACAATGGCAGCCTGCCGGGGATCTACGTCCTCGGGCCGGATGGCAAGCCGAGCCTGCGCATGGTGCGCGTCGGTCAGGACCTCGGTAACGGCTTCGTCACCATCCTGTCCGGCATCAAGGCCGGCGACCGTGTGTTGGTCGACAACGACGGCCGCCAACCACGCGCGAACGACGCGGAATGGACCGGCGGCCGGCATCGATAACCGGCTCGCCCATCGTTCGCCCCGGGTCGCCGGGGCGGCGCATCCCGGAGGTCGTCTCCGCGCGGCCGCTCCCTGGGCGCCGTCCCTGGCGCCGCCACGGACGTTTCCAATCAAAACAAGCAACAAGTATTCGCCATGACTGAGCAGATCCCCCCAGAAGACTTCAAACTGCCACCCGACGATGAATTGGGCATGGCGGGGCGAACCGCGAAAGCCTTTATCGAGTCCCCGCTGTCGGTTCTGCTGTTCATGGCGGTGCTGTTCATGGGAACCATCGGCCTGGTGCTGACGCCGCGTGAAGAGGATCCCCAGATCTCGGTGCCGATGGTGGATATCTTCATCCAGTACACCGGCGCATCCTCCGAGCAGGTCGCGACCCAGGCGATCGAGCCGCTGGAGCGGATCATGAGCGAGGTGGCCGGCGTCAAGCATGTCTATTCCGCCTCCGAGCGCGGTCGCGGCATGGTGACCGTGGAGTTCCATGTCGGCGAACAGATGGGTCCATCGTTGGTCAAGGTCAACGACAAGCTCGACTCCAACATGGACAAGATTCCGCCCGGAGTGGGCATGCCGCTGGTCAAGGCCAAGGGCATCAACGATGTGCCGATCGTCAACCTGACGCTCTGGTCCAAGGATCTGGACCACGATGGCCGCGCCGATGTCGACGACGGCCAGTTGCGCATGTTGGCGCACGATCTGCTGCAGAAGATCAAGGAGATCCCGGATACCGGTTCGAGCTTCATCGTCGGCGGTCGTCGCGAGCAGCTGAAGATCGAGGTCTATCCGGAACGCCTGGCCGGCTACCATATCAGCCTCGATCAGGTCGCCCAGGCGATCAAGGGCGCCAACAGCGAAACCGCCGCCGGCAACGTCGAATCGGGCGGTCAACGCCTGACCGTGGTCACCGGCGCCTTCCTGAATTCTCCCGAGACGATCGAGCGCCTGGTCGTCGGCACCTTCAACGGGGGGCCGGTCTATCTGCGTGATGTAGCCAAGGTCACGCTCGGCCCGGAAGATGCCAGGCAGCTCGTCGCCTATTACTCTGGCGAGGCTTACGAAGGCGAATACCGCGCCGACGGCGAACCCGCGGTGACCATCGCGGTCGCGAAGAAGAAAGGCTCCAACGGCATCGAGGTCGCCGACAAGGTGATCGACAAGGTCGAGGAGCTGAAGGGGGTGCTGATCCCGGATAACGTCGAGGTCAGCGTCACGCGCAACTACGGCGATACCGCGCGCGAGAAGGTCAACGAGCTGATCTTCAAGATCTTCTTCGAGAGCGTGCTGGTCGCGGTATTGGTGTTGTGGGCGTTCCGCGCGATCAAGCCGGCGACCGTGGTCATCCTCGTGGTGCCGGCGGTCTTGTTGTTCACGATCTTCATGGCGATGGTCCTGGGCTTCACGATCAACCGCGTCAGCCTGTTCGCGCTGATCTTCTCGGTGGGCATCCTCGTCGATGACGCCATCGTAGTGGTCGAGAATATCTACCGGCGCTGGCTGGAGGGTGAGAAGCTGGATCGCGATATCGCCATCGACGCGGTGCGCGAGGTCGGTAATCCGACCATCCTCGCCACCTTCACCGTCATCGCGGCGCTGCTGCCGATGGGTTTCGTGCGCGGCATGATGGGGCCCTATATGTTCCCGATTCCGGCGCTCGGTTCGGTGGCGATGCTGTTCTCGCTGTTCGCCGCTTTCGTCTTCACCCCGTGGCTGGCCTACTCGAAACTGATGCGGCCGTCGATGAAGTACCTGAAGAAGGCGGCCAGGCACGAGCACAAGGAGTCCGAAAATCTCGGTCGCCTGTTCAACCGGGTCTTGACTCCCTTGATCGAAAGCCCCTTCAAGCGGCGCCTGTTCAAGCTGACGATGTGGGGCGCCTTCCTGTTCTTCTGCTCGTTCTTCTATTTCAAGATCGTGCAGGTCAAGATGCTGCCGCTGGACAACAAACCCGAATTCTCGGTGGTATTGAACATGCCCGAGGGGACCGCGTTGCCGGTGACCGCAAACATGGCCCATGCCATCACCGAACGCTTGCGCAAGATTCCCGAGGTCACCGCGATTCAGATCTACGCCGGCACCGCGCGCCCGTTCGATTTCAACGGCATGGTGCGGCATTACTACCTGCGTCAGGAGCCCTGGCAGGGCGAGGTTCAGGTGCAACTGGTCGACAAGACCGAGCGCGATCGCACCAGTCATCAGATCGCGATCGAGGCGCGGAAGCTGGTGAAAGAGGTCACCGCCGGCAGCGGCGCGCGTTTCCAGATCGTCGAGATGCCTCCCGGACCACCGGTGTTGTCCGATGTCGTCGCCGAGGTCTATGGTCCCAGCGCCGATACCCGGCGCAAGGTGGCCGGCGATCTGACGAAGATCTTCGAGGAAGCGCCCAGCCTGGTCGATGTCGATAATCTGATGCGCAAGCCATACGAATACTGGCGTTTCCATATCGATACCGAGAAGGCCCTGCGCCTGGGTATCTCGGTGGAGGCGATCAACCGCAATCTGGCGATGGCGTTGGGTTCGGTTCCGTTGGGCGACATCAAGCGCAAGAAGACGGTTCAGGAGCCGATTCAGATCGTGCTTCAGGTGCCGTTCGCCGATCGTTCCCAGGTATCCCGCTTGAACGATTTGCCGTTGTCGACGCCCAAGGGCAATACCGTGCCGCTCGGTGAGCTGGGATATTTCGAGCGGGTGCAAGAGGATCCCATCGTCTACCATAAGGATCTGCGCGGCATCGAATACGTCATCGCCGGAGTCGGCGGTAAGTATCCGGCGCCGATCTACGGCATGTTGCAGGTTCAGGACCTCCTCGAGGAGCAGAACTACCGGGCGCCCGATGGTGGACCGCTGGAGGCTACCTGGATCGGGCCGCCCGAGTCCGATCTCCACAGCGCCTTCGAGTGGGGTGGGGCCTGGACCGTAACCTATGAGACCTTCCGTGACATGGGGATCGCCTTCTGCCTGGCGCTGGTCGGTATTTACATCCTCGTGGTGTGGGAATTCGGCAACTTCCGCGTGCCGGCCCTGATCATGGCGCCGATCCCATTGACCCTGCTCGGCATCATCCCCGGGCATGCCTTGTTCAACGCGGCCTTTACCGCGACCTCGATGATCGGCTGGATCGCGCTCGCCGGCATCATCGTGCGCAACTCGATCCTGCTGGTGGATTTCTCGGTGCATGAGATCGCCAAGGGCGTGCCGGCGAAAGAGGCGGTCATCAACTCCTGCAAGGCGCGTACCCGGCCGATCCTGATTACCGCCGCGGCCTTGATGGCGGGTTCGGTCGTCATCATGCCGGATCCGATCTTCAAGGGCATGGGGATCTCCTTGCTGTTCGGTGTGTTCGTGTCGACGATTCTGACCCTGGTGGTGATCCCGCTGGGTTGTATCCAGGCCAACAAATCGATGTGCGAGATCGCCTGCGCGCGCGTTCCCAACGCGACCCTGGCCGAGCTCGGCAGCCAACCGATGGCCGCGAGCTCGACGAAATCGCGCAAGCCGGGGCTGCTCGGCCGTCTGTTCGGTCTGCTGAAGCTGGTCCTGTTCGCGATTCAGGGGCTTTTCGTCTTGTTGATGCAGTTGTTCAAGAAGAAAAAACCACGCGGTGGTGGCGCCGGGCCGGCTGGTGGTGGCGCACCGCCGGTGGCTCCAGCGGCTCCATCCGGTGGCCCGGCTTCCTCGTCCGCTGATGCGGCTGCTTCGACAACCCCGGCGGCCGCTCCGAAAGCGGCGGCGGACTCCGCGGAGATCGAATCCAAGGCGGTGGAGTCCTCGGCTACGGAGTCAGAACCGGAAGGGGCGCGGAAGGCCGCGCTCGATGCGGAAGCGGCGAGTCCCGCTCCGAGCCAGGTCAAAAAGAAGACCACGACCAAAAAACGCGCGGCAAAGAAGAAAACGGCCAAGAAACGCAGCACCAAGAAAGCCGGAGTCAAGCGCGCAGGTTCGAAGAAAGCGCCCTCGGGGAAGGCGGCTGCCGCGGCGAAGGGCAGCGCGGGCGATGCCGGGGCGCGTAGGGGCATTCGTCTGAAACCGCTTTCCGATGATGACAATGACCTGGATCTGGGATAGACTAATCATATCAGTAAATTCTTTTATAATTGATTGGTGGCATGGTACGCTCTGCTGTATCGGCTGCGTGGGTCTCCCGATCGATTCAGGAATCGGGCTTGGTTTTTTCGATCGAAGCCCCATCAGAATGATAAGGAAAGCGATGAAGGTGTTGCGGGCATTGGCGGTGGGCGGGATTCTGGGCTCATCGAATCCGCTATTCGCTGCCGTGGGGCCGGAGATGGCGAGTGGCTCCACCCAATTGGTGTTGGCGGGCGGTGGCGGATACCGTTTCCGAGGCGGGGATATCATCTCCACCGATGGCGAATGGGATGGAATGCATGCGGGCCAGGCCGATCCCCAATACAGCTTCCGGCCAAGGCGTTCACGACCGGCGTCAGGCACGAATTCGTCGCGTGGGATCGCGGCGCCAGTGCATCCCATGGCGCGTAAGCCCGCGCCTTCGTCGCTCTATTATCCGGCGGATCCTTATCTGCCATATGCCACGACGGAGCCGTCACGGGGCGGCATGCTCTTCTATCCGGATGGCGGGGAGATCTTTCCAGGTGCCTACTATCCGGAATGAAGATCGAACGGGGGGGCTGGTTGCTATCATCGGAATAGGCCCGGAATTTCTGGAACGCACATGAAGGCGAGAATCGAACAAGCGGTACTTTTGGCGATCGCTTCGTTTTTCGGAGCGCTCCCGACCTCCGGATGGGGCGGGGATCCAGGCGATGTGTTCCCCGCTCCGGCCTCCTGGTCGTCTTACCGCTTTCGTCCGGTGGAAGGCCGTTCGACAACGGGCCCGTCTCAAGCGGCTTTCGATACGACCGCGACCTCATACCCTGAGCCGGATGCGCGACTGCTGGCCCAGGGTTGGCGTTTTCGGCCGTTGACGCGGAAACCCAGGGCCGTGGCGTCGCCGGCGCCGCGTGCGGAAACACCGCTTTCCGCCGGGCTGCCGCTCGATCCTGCCCTCGACACCTGGAGCCTGACCGCGATACCTCCGCCTCCGCCGGTTTCCGCGCCCGTTCCGGCCACCTGGACGCCGCCTGTTGTCGCCACGCCGAGTCCCCATCCGGTAACCGACAGCAAACCGCGACGGGGGGCGGATGTCTATGTAATGTTCCACGGCACCCGGTATCGTTTCCGCGCGCCGCGCGACAGCCGCGCGATCCCTCCCTTGGATCCTAGTTCCTCTTATCTTGGGGAGGACAGCCTGTTTGCCGGGCAGGCCGGAGCGAGCGGGGACGTTTCGGGATATGTCGGGCATGGCTGGCGGGACCAGGGGCGTGACGTTTCGGCGCCGAACTGATCGTACCGGTGGCCTTTTTGTCCGTATGGTTTCAGGCGCAGCTCAGACTGTGCGCCAGCGCGTTTTTTGGCGGGCGTTGTCCTGCTAGACTATATATACTCGTCGCCCATGAATTTTCGGCCACTGCGGCCGTCCCTCGCGCCCGTGGGCGTCATTGCGGAAACTCGCCATAGAATGGGCTATGACTCGCTTCCGCGCCTGGCCCACGGGCGCGAGGAATGGTCTCGAAAATCCGAAAATTCATGGGCGATGAGTATATATAGTTCAATTGTAACTACTCAGCGAGCAGGCCAAATAAAGGGTAACTGCTCAGATCACCGCTGAAATGCGTCAGATCAAGGCAAAAAAATGGGATTTACAAGAGTGAATGACCATTTTTGAACGCAGAGCTGGCGTATTTCAGCGGTTCGCTGAGTAGTTACGTTCAATTCACACCACTTCAGGGGATTCTGATGACAAACAAAGCGATTCTGGTTGCGGGCTCGATGCTGCTGGCGGGCAGCGCGCAGGCGGCTACCTTCATGTCGGCCGACTGGGCCGCGGAGGCATGCAAGGCATGGAACCAACAAGACAAACTGGTCGAAGGACTCGGTGGAGACTGGATCAAGAACGACGCCGGCCGTGGTTACAAGGTCATTCACATGTACCGTAGCAGCTGCAAGAACAGCCCCCAGGTCGAATTGGTCATCTCCAACGAGGGGGGCAAGGCGAAGTGCACCTATGGCGGCGCGGTGAAGCATGAAAAGCTCGATTATGACGTCGATTATCTGATGTACGCGGACGATGACGATTGGGTCTGCATGGGCAAGGGAAGCTGGGGCTGTGGCCCGATGGGCGCGATGACCACGGGCAAG
>JALVEB010000212.1 GCA_027008705.1 Sedimenticola sp.
GATCGAGGCGATGCACCAGTTCGAGCTGCCGTTCGTCTGGCCGCAATGCCCGCAGCGCCTCGATCACCCCGTTGGAGATGCCGGAACCGCCATGAACCGCGATCCCGGCCGGTTTGTTCAGAACGATTAAACGCGGGTCTTCGAACAGGATGGCCCCGCCGATCTCACGTTGCAAGCGTGTTCCGGCAGGCGCGCCCTCGCGCACGGCCAACCGCAATGGCGGGATTCGCACCTGGTCACCGCGCTCCAGCTTGTAATACGCCTTGACGCGCCCCTTGTTGACGCGCACCTCGCCCTTCCGCAACAGGCGGTAGATCAGGCTGCGGGGCGCACCCTTCAGCTCTCGCAACAGAAAGTTGTCGATACGCTGGCCGGCCGAACCCGCATCGATCTCGACGAAACGCGCCTGGCGGGCGGTGAGAGAGGCGTCGGCGGGCATGGCGGACATCCGGGTGGGGAAATCTCGGCCATTATATACTCGTCGTGCCGTGGAAAACCTTGTAAAGTGACGCAATGCGCGGCGCCGCCGCAGCCGGTCCCGCTGCGCTTGAACCGGCCTCTCATAACCTGAAGTTTCACCGTTTTTCGTCATGTTCCGAGACTGCGGATGATCAGATCGCACAGTCATAAGTAATATCTATCTGCGATAAATTGAGTTTATGATCGGCGCACCCGGATGACCTGATTTATACGAATTTTTCTTTATATATCAGCCTCTTAAAGGATGAACGGGACCCCTCCGTCTGGTATAATCAGTGTTGCTAAAGCATTGATATAGCAGAAAAAAGACCCCATTCCATGTTTATTCTACGCGACCTCTTGCTCCCGCTCCAAGCCCCTTTTTCCAATTCCCGTCTCGGCTGTGAACGCGCTCACTTCGCACGCTCTTTGGTCTGAATCTGAACCGCCGACGTTTCTATGCCTTCATGGCCTCCCACAAGCTGCCTTGGGTTGATCTTTGGCAGGTAGTCTGGAGCTTGATTCCGGAGCCTTCTGTCGATGGCCGTCTGTTGGTTGCGCTGGACGATTCCATCAACCCCAAGAGCGGTCGCAAGATCTTTGGTTGCGGCTTTTTTCACGACCATACCGCTATCTGCTTTCCCGTCTGCGCTCCAATATCATGCTCTAGACCGCCCTGGACCGCGCTGTCCTCATCACCGGGGGCGTAAACGGAAACATGGCGAGAAGCTCGGGTCGGTGACCGATCTTGCGTTTCGCCACAAGGCCCAGGCGCGAACGTTCTCGGTGTTTCTGTATGGCAGGCAGCGCGAGGTGTCCGCCTTTGAGCGGGTGGTCATGCTCAAGAACCTTCGTTGCCCAGCTCGGGTGGTATGGGTGTTTCGTAAAACACGCTGGGTAGCGCTTTTTACTACCGATATGGCACTCTCCGTTGAGCAGATCATTGAGTACAATGGCGCTCGCTGGAAGATCGAGTCCGGCTTCTAAAGAGATCAAACAGGAGAAACAAGTCATGGTCCATTCCATACGCGGGGTGGCATTAGACAAGACCATGAAAAATCAAAGACTTGGCATGCTTGCACCTTTCCACCTTCGCAGGCCGGTTCAAGCAGGGCGGAACCGGCTACGGTGGTACCGCGAAGCCGTGCCGTTGCCCGGTCCCCGGTACTCGATCGGGTCTGCGCCTTGCCGGGTCGATATCATTCCGCCGATGACTACAGGGCGATCTCCTCCCTGGGGCGCTCGACCGGAGCCTTGACGTTATAG
>JALVEB010000213.1 GCA_027008705.1 Sedimenticola sp.
GATGCCCTGTGCGATATCGAGCTGCATATCGCCCCCGGCGAGCATGTCGCGCTGGTCGGCGCCTCCGGCAGCGGCAAGTCCACGCTGGTAAAGCTGATCCCGCGCTTCTACCCGGTCACGCGCGGCTGTTTGCGGCTGGATGGCATCGCGGTCGACGAGCTGACGCTCGCCAGCCTGCGCCGTCAGATCGCGCTGGTGTCACAAGACATCGTGCTGTTCGACGATACAGTGCGCAACAACATCGCCTATGGCGAGCTCGGGCGCGCCGACGACGCCGAGATCGAAGCGGCGGCGCGTGCCGCCCACGCCTGGGAGTTCATCGAGCAACTGCCCAAGGGCCTCGACACCCGCGTCGGCGAGCGCGGCGCGATGCTCTCCGGCGGTCAGCGCCAACGCCTGGCGATCGCCCGCGCGCTGCTCAAGGATGCGCCGATCCTGATCCTGGACGAAGCCACCTCGGCGCTCGATACCCGCTCCGAGCAGCTCATCCAGGAGGCGCTGGAACGGCTCAAGCGGGGGCGCACCACGCTGGTCGTCGCCCACCGTCTGTCGACCATTGAGGGCGCCGACCGCATCCTCGTGATGGAACAAGGGCGTATCGTCGAATCCGGCGATCACGAAACCCTGCTGGAGCAGGCCGGCGCCTACGCCGCGCTCTATCGCCAGCAATTCCGCGCATGAAGCCCCGACGCGAACGCCTGTTGCGCTGGAGCCGGATCATGGCGGTCGCCACCGGCGCCGCGATCCCATTGCCCACGGTGTGGCCCACGCTGACCCTGTCGTTGTGCCTGCTGTTCTGGCTGGCCGCGCACGACTGGAGCGAGGCCGGCCCGGTGCTGCGCGGCAACCCGGTCGTCCAGCTCGCATTGGCGCTGTACCTGCTCTTTCTGCTCGGCGCGCTGCTCGGCGATGCGCCGCTGGCGCGGGGATGGGATATGCTCGGCAAATACCGCAAGCTGCTCTACATCCCGCTGTTGGCGATCGTGCTGCGCGACGAGGCGTGGCGGCGACGCGCGCTCGATGCTTTCCTCTATGCGCTGCTGTTGACCCTGACCGCCTCCTGGGCGCGTTATCTCGGCCTGCTGCCCCCGGGGCCGCCCGGTCAGGAATACACGGTGTTCAAATCCAGCGTGACCCAGGGCATCCTGATGGCCTTCGGCGTCTACCTGCTGTTGTGGAAAGGGCGCTTCGAGCCCGCGCGACGCTGGCTGTGGTGGCCGCTGGCGCTGCTCGCCGCCGGCGATGTGCTGATCAACCCGGGGCGCACCGGCTATCTGCTGCTGGCGCTGCTGGTGCCGTTGTTTCTGTTCCAGCAATGGCGTCTTCGCGGACTGATCGCCGGCTTGCTGCTGTGCACCGCCGGCGCGACCCTGGCCTGGCATGGCTCGGAGGTATTCCGCGCGCGCATGCAACAGCTCGCGCACAACCTGCCCGGACTCGGCGATTGCGCCAGCACCGCCAGCAGCCAGCTGCGCCTGCAATACGACCGCCACGCGCTGGCGATGATCGCCGCGCGACCGCTGGGCTTCGGCACCGGCGCCTTTCGCGACGCCTACCGCCGGTGGACCGCCGGCGACGGCTGCCCGGCGACCGACAACCCGCACAACCAGTACCTGCTGACCGCAATCCAGATCGGCCTGCCGGGCCTGGTGCTGTGGATCGCGCTATTGTTCGCGATGTGGCATCTGCGGCGACGTCTGGATCCGCCGTATCGCGCGCTCGCCGGCGCCTTTGTGCTCAGCCTGGCGCTTGCCAGCCTCGCCAACTCGATGCTGCTGGATTTCACGGAAGGCCATTGGCTGGCGTTCTTCTCGGCGTTACTCTACGCCCCGCTCGGCGAGGCCCGCGCATGAGCCGGCTGTCGGTCATCCTGATCACGCGCAACGAGGTCGAAAACCTGGCCGAATGCCTTGAAACCGTGCGCTGGGCCGACGAGATCGTGGTCGTCGATTCCGGCAGCGACGACGGCACCCAGGCGATTGCGCGACGCTACACCGACAAGCTCTATGAAACCCATGACTGGCCCGGCTTCGGCATCCAGAAGAATCGCGCCCTGGCCCATGCCCGTGGCGATTGGGTGCTCTCGCTGGACGCCGACGAGCGCGTCACCCCGGCGCTGCGCGCGGCGATTCAGCAGGCCATCACCGAGGGTCGCCACAGGGTCTACCGGATGCCGCGCCAATCCTGGTTTCTGGGTCGACGGATGCGTCACGGCGGCTGGTCCCCGGACTTCGTCACACGCCTGTTCCGACGCGGCGCGGCGCGTTTCAGCGACGATCTGGTTCACGAACGCCTGCTCCACGATGATCCGGCAGGCACGCTCGACGCGCCGCTGCTACACTTCAGCTATCGCGACCTCGAGCAGGTACTGGAGAAGATCAACCGCTACTCCAGCGCCGGCGCCGCCAATATGCTCGCCAAGGGCCGCCGCGGCGGGCTCGGACGCGCGCTCGGCCACGGCCTGTGGAGCTTCCTCCAGACCTGGCTGCTGCGGCGCGGCTTTCTCGATGGACGCGAGGGGCTGATCCTGGCGATCGCCAATGCCCAGGGCGCCTATTACCGCTATCTGAAACTGAAGTATCTCGATGAACAACGCCAAACCCCGGGTGATTGAAGGCGGCGGCGCGCCATCCGCGCCCCGACCGACGGCGCCGCGCGTCAGCCTGATCGTGACCACCTACGAACGCCCCGACGCGCTCGACGCGGTGCTCGGCACGCTCAGCCGACAGACCCGCATGCCGGACGAGATCATCATCGCCGATGATGGCTCCGGGCTCGAGACGCGCGCGGTGATCGAGCGCTGGAAGAACGCCGGCCTGCCGCTGATCCACGTCTGGCAACCCGACGAAGGCTTTCGCGCCAGCGTCGCGCGCAACCTCGCGGTGGCGCATGCGCAGTGCGATTACCTGATCTTCCTCGATGGCGACTGCATGGTGTTCGAGGATTTCGTCGAAACCCACCTGAAGCTGGCCGAAAACGGCTGGTTGGTGGTCGGCAGCCGCATCCTGATGTCGCCACAACTGACCGAGGCCACGCTGCGCGGCCGGGAACAGCCGCTCGACTGGTCGCGCAAACGCTGGCTGCGCGCGCGCCTGGACGGACGCATCAACCGTCTCTCGCCCTTGATCCGGGTCGCCGTCGACAACCCGCTGCGCAAGCTGCGTCGGTGTCGCTGGCAGGGCGCGCACAGCTGTAACCTCGGCATCTGGTACAACGATTTCAGCGTCGTCAACGGCTTCGACGAAGACTACGAAGGCTGGGGGCACGAGGACGCCGATCTGGTCACCCGGCTGTTCAAGAGCGGCGTGCGGCGCAAGGACGGCCACTACGCGGTGCCGACACTCCACCTCTGGCACCCGATCCAGTCACGCCACGCCGAGAACGAAAACCGCCAACGGCTCGCCGACATCCTCTCCGGCCAACGCCGCATCCGCACCCCCAACGGCCTGCTGCAACACGTTCACAACGAGATCCAGCGCCGCCGTCTGCAACGCTGCCCACGCCTCTCGGCCGTCGTCATCACGCGCAACGCCGCGCGTCACCTCGACGCCTGTCTGCGCAGCGTCGCCTTCGCCGACGAGATCGTCGTCGTCGATTCCGGCAGCAGCGACGCCACCCAACAGATCGCCGAGCGCTGGGGGGCGCGCTTCATCAGCCACGAGTGGGAAGGCTTCGGCCGACAGAAACAATTCGCCGTCGAGCAGGCCCGCAACCCGTGGATTCTCGCGCTCGACGCCGATGAATGGATCAGCGATGAACTGGCCAGCGCCATCCGCCGCGCCATGCATCACCCCACCGGATATGCCTATGCCTTCGCCCGTCGCAACCGCTTCATGGGACGCTGGCTACGCCACGGCGAAGGCTACCCAGACTACAACCTGCGCCTGTTCCATCGCGATCATGCGCGTTGGAGCAGTGACCCGGTGCACGAAAAACTGCTCACCGCCGCCACCGTGGAACGCCTGCCCGGCGATCTGATGCACGAAAGCGAGGACGGCCTGAGCCGCTATCTCGACAAACAGAACAGCTATACCACCTTACAGGCGCGCATGCTGCTCGACGCCGGCAAGAACGCCAGCCTCGGCAAGCTGTTCCTCAACCCCGCGGTACGCTTCGTGAAGTTCTACCTGCTGCGGCTCGGATTCCTCGACGGCCTGCCGGGGCTGGTGCATATCAGCGTCGGCTGCTACAACACCTTCATCAAATACGCCAAACTGCGCGAGATGCAGCAACGGCGCGGCTGAAGACGGTACCTCGGCCGAAACTTGGAGGACGGGGTCCTGTCGCGGCACCGCCGCAGCGCTTGATCGGGCCTACGCCTGGTCAAGTCAATATCATTTCAGCAGGCTGGCTGAGTAGTGACTCCGATCATTCAGGGTGACGAGTATAAATCATGCTCAAGAGCACCCGCGCCCGGCTCATGCCAACATAATGAAGCGAACGAAAACGCTCGACATGCCCCGGCCTTGGCATGTCGACAAGGAGGACCACCTCGCTTTCAAGCCCCTTATAGTCCCCAATCCGGGCGAAGCCAACGGTGCGGCGATTCATATAGCGTGGCGAGGCATCGTCCAGCACGGAGAGGGAAGCGCGCAAATCCGCTGGAAGAAAATACGCCGAGGATCGCTCAAAAGGCAGCGGCGAAAGGATCATGATGTCGCCTGGATGAAATCCCCCGACATCGACCAAATCGCGCAACTCTTTCTCCAGGGCCCGAGCGGCGCTGTCTTTGTCGGCGACTTGAACTTCACGGATCGCGGGACCATCCCCCACCCCCGAATTACCCATGTCGGCGTTCAGATCGCCTTGTATCCGTTGCAATATCGGTAGCGTGTTCCGGCAATTCGTCTTTAGCGGGATCCGCACTGGGAAAAGGTTTTCAAGGTAATCGTAGGCATCCGGCTCATAGTAACCACACAGACCGGATTGATTGTTGACATCATGAAAAAAGCACCAACGGCCTTCGCGAAGTCCACCGCGCAAGACGCCGTCCAGCCTGTCCAGCGCCGCCTTGTTCAACAGGTCCTGGGCTTCGTCGACGATCAAGGCATCGAACCGGCCGACACCAGCGCGCCTGGCGGAAACGCGGATCGAGTCTACAAGGCTTACCGTCAGTCCGGGAACCGCTTTTCGTTCCAGATAGCGCTTGAGCCATGGCGAGTGGCAGGCCAGGACGGTATTCCGCCCCGCCGCGCACCAGCGTCTCGCCAGTTCGATCGCCAGCATGGTTTTTCCCGTTCCCGCGCCACCCGAGCAGATCACCCGGTCATTGGCTTCCATCGCATCGACGAATTTCAATTGGTCCCGGGTCAATCGCACGATCCGGGTTTCGACATCATGCGCCGAAACATGCAAAGGCATTACCGATTCGAAATCCGGACGAAGATATTGCTGTAGAGCCTCCAGCCGCGAGGAATTCAGGACCGGCTTTGCGGGATCCTTCTTCCGCCAATAGCGAACGAACCGTTCCAGCCATTTTTCAAACTGCCGAAAGTCTTTACCATCCGCAACAACAGCGCGATCCCACTCCGCGCTTTCCGGAAGCCGTTCGACGCCCGGCATGATTACGCCATAGCCGACCACGAAGGATTTCGATAAGGTATCCGGGATCTTCTTCAACAAACCATGCAGCGCACCGCTGGCTTGACGGAATGGCGATTCCCCAAGCCTGGTCGTTTCACCATAGCGATTCGTTGTTTCCCAGACGCCGTTATGGCAACGCACCCGCCCCCCTTTGATCTCCAGCACGAACAAACCTTCTGGCCCACATACGACAAAATCGATTTCGCCGAATCGTTTGTATTCATGCCGGGGAAGGTTGAGCGAATGCAGTGCAAACCATTCATCCTTTCCCGAAAAGGTCCGTCGCAACTGATCGAAAACCTGGCATTCCGCCTTGCTCTTGGTATCAAGCGGCTGGCTTGGAATCATCCTCATTCGCCAAAGCCTCCTGGCCCTGTTCTTGTGGTTCCGCAATGCGCTTGAGCTTCTCGCGTATTTCCCGCTCAACCCCGGAAGAAACCGGCGGCCATTGCCCCAGGCGACGCAAAAACACGGATTCGACCAGCTCTTCTGTGCACTTGATCCTTCCCGGCAAAACGATCTGCGATCCTTTTCGTTCAAAGCGTTCTGGCCAGTCACCTTGCGCCAGCGTGATGCGCGTTCGAATGCAATCATGCCAATTGGATTGAACCGCGAATTCCAAGGCCAGGCCCTTCGTCATACCGTTCAGCCCGCCGCCTGACGACGCGAAGAGTTCGATCAAAGGGCTGGGGCGTCGTGGCGCATCCATGACCAGATCGTTACCTTGCCTGCGATGTTCAGCACCCGCCATCCGAAAAGACACATAGGCGGACAGATCCGGCCGGCGCATTTCCCTGGGGATTTGCAACCAGGTATCGCGCACACCGAACAGAATACAGGCCAGAACGTAGTCGACATCGCTCAACAAGGGATGAGAAAAATCCAACAGTTCCACGCAATGCTCACGCAAACAGAACAAGACCAAAGACCGGGACAGCCCTCCCTTGTTCCGTTCAAACAATTCCGTGGCTGTGCCGCCGTCAAGACCGAAAGAACCACGCATATCGGTGATCAATCTTTCCAGGTGGGGGCGGAATTTCGTTTCCGGAAGCCGATCAAGCTGACTCTCCAGATACGCCAGCGTCACATCGACAGGCGCCCGGGATCCTCCCGACGTCTGCGCATCGATCAAGGACTGCACGACCCCCCAAAAGAGTCGGGCGCGGGTATCCGACCCGGCTGGCGCATCCCCCTTCACCCAGGCAGGCAGTTCAGCCAGCATGGGGTCGCCTTGAACCAGCGCCTCGTCTTTATCCGAGGCGCCCCCCGTTATGGAACGAAAAGCCGCCAGCCCCAACGCACTACGATTTGCGGCGTGGTACAGCATCGCAATCACGCCGCCAAGCGCAAGGCCGAAAACGGGTGGGGTATCGCCTAGGGCAAGCCCCACATCCACCCCATTGGGCGGCCACACCCTGTCCGTCGCTTCAGCGAACAGGGATTCGGATACCTCCATGAGATGGGACGGCGGATCGATATTGGAAACCTCCCCGGCGGCTGTCTTGAAAGCTTCCAGATCCTCACGGGATCGAAAGGAGAGGGTGGATAACGAGGACAAGGGAAACGGCGAGCGAACCAGGGCGGCAAGCTCGTTTTTTCCCTTCCTTTCGGGCAAGGCGGATACCGCCCGGGTCTTCCCCTTGCAAGGAAGCATCTGAAGATCGGCGGACAGACCATGCAGATCGAACGAGGCGATGCAGGGCAACAGGTGCTTTCGTTCACTGGTGGCCTCATCCAGGGCCATGGCGGGAATCCCGGCCTTGTCTCGAAACAGGGGGATCCATCCGGGATAATCACTCAAAGGATCCGCATAGTGCTTGCCCCGAAACCCGGCGGGACTCATCACCATGCCGGCGGCCAACATATAGAGCATGTTCTGCTGGTTGGTGACCAGGCGCCATATGCGCGTTGGCTTTCGCCGGTTTCGTGGCTTCTTTGGCGCTTTCGTTTTTTCAGTCACGAGCTACTTCCTGACAAGAACAGAGGAATCCGTGGGTAACAACGCATCCACGACAGGGCAAACCTCGCCAGTTCGAAGCAGTATGATCCGCTCTCTGGCCCGCGATACCATGACATAAAAGCGCGCCTTGAGGTCATGCTCGTTCTTGGGCTTGTGCTGATCGATATCCGCCAGAATGACGGTGTCGAATTCCAGTCCCTTGCAGGACTGCGCATTGAGGATCATGATGCCGCCATGACGAAAATCCAATGCCTTTTTCTGGCCGGCCTGGTAGGTCTGGATTGGCGGTTTGCCATTGTCCAGGAGTGGACTGGCTTGCTGAAGAGAGACAAGAAAACCCTCCCTGACCTTGTTGTTTGGCGTAATGATTCCAATCAATTTACGGGGATTGCGATCACTCAGTTTGAGAATACCATCCGCCATTGCAGTCAACGATAGCGTGTCCGCGCTACCGTATGTCCACAATTCCGGCACAGCGGCATTCGGGACGGAATCGGGCAGTTCCGGTTTTGGGCTGGCGGGGTCCGCCGGGTAAAAGTGCCGGGCGAGCAGCGCGATCGGCCGCGTGTTGCGGTAGTTGATTTTCAGTTCCAGCGTATCTTCCGGCTCAATCGCCAATACGTTTTCGATGTCTTGCCGTGAGCTGCACTTGTCCGGATGAATCTGTTGGTTTTGGTCGGCCGTCACATAGAAATTTTCGAAGCCCAGGTTGGCCAGTGTCCGATAAAAAGCGGGCGGCATATCCTGCCCCTCGTCAATCACCAGAAATTTATCGCTTTGATCTTCGATGGTCTCGACCGACTGCACCTCCTGTTCGACCGCGTCCCAGTCTATGGGGGGATAGCCACCTGGATAATCCGGTTCCAGCGTGGGAATGTCGGTTGAAAAACGCCTTTTGAAATGACCGCGAAACCAGCTGTCCCATGTCCCGGCCAAAAACCGCCGGTCATGACCGAACAGGTGGCGGTTGGAATGATGCAATAATCGATTGTAAACGAGGGTTCCGTAGGTTCTGCCCGCCTCGCTTAGCCGACGCGCGCGCAGGAGCGCCACGACCGACTTCCCCGTTCCCGGCCCGCCGACGATCAAGTGTTGCCCCTCCATGGGCAAGGCCAACGCTTCATCCTGGTCCTTGTTCAGATCCTGGATGCCAGGCAACCGGAATTCACGCGTTCGATCCACTGACATGCTCAATCCATCCCAAAGAATGAAGGCAGCCCGGCGGCTGCGTCACCCTTGATAAAGCCGCGATCCAGCAAGGTGTTGCCATATTCGCAGGCGGGGTCCGGCACCAGCGCGCAGGCATGGCAGGCAGCCCGATTCAGCAAACCAGGCCCCTGGCCTTCGTGCTCGCTGCATACCGGATCCAGTGAACACCAACGCGAATGCTCCAGTGCTTGCGCGAGAATACCCAGAAACCGGCGGGGTTCGCTCAATTCAGCCAGGCCACCCAGCGATCCGGCGATATCGGGCACCGCGACATGGATCAGGATGCCGGCCATGGGTTCTGGAGCATTGGCGCAGTAGATTCGTTCGATCAGGGATGCCGCGGGATAACCGCCCTCGGATTCGATTTGCCGCATCAGCAAGTGGGACAGGGTATGCAAGAGCATAAAACGGGGGGTCAATGGGTTGGGTTCATCGCGACCGGATTGGGCGTACCGGGGCAGCAGTCGATTCAGCCGGGAAACAACCGCCGGCATCTGCTCCCATTGTTTGAGGCGCTCTTCATCGAGTGCAATGAAGATACCTTCTCCATACAGCTCGACGGCGGGCAGCCAATCCGACTCCCCCACGATGTCCGGTGGAAGCATTTCGTCTCCCCCCAGGCGGGTAAAGCCTTTGAATACCTTTACGGCCTTGAGACGATCGACCCGAACGAGATGACGAACGCCATCGATCAGTTTCCGCTCTTTGGGGCTCGATGCGCCCTCGCGCCCCAGATCCCGCCACTCGTCACTTTGGTTACGGGTCACCAGGTCTTCGTCCTCACGCTGATCGGGCAGCACTTCCAGAAACGCATTGAATTCGCTTTCCCGCAATTGCCCGGGCGTAAGGTTTTCACCATACAAGGGGTAGCCGCGGGCAAGATCCGCCAGCGCATCATCGATATCACGAACCTTGCAACGATATTTGCCGGCCAGTTCTTTCTTGACGCTTTTCTTCCTCAACGGCGTCCGGGCTTCATCGATGGCTCTCCGGTCATCGGAGTTTCGGTAGAGCAGATCCACCACGGTCCCCTTGCGCACACGGGATTCGGGCGGAATCACCAGAACGGTTTCCGCCTTGGGCGAATAGACCCGCGTGTCATGGATCGCCAATACCTGCGCGAGGTCTTGATTGCCTTCCTCTCCCGCTTCCGCCGATGAAACCAGATCGTCCTTCGTCCACGGCAGCATACGGCCCTGACCGAAGCCGATTCGCTCTTCACCACGAAACCGGGTTTCCGCGCCGCAGGCGTCACACCGCAGAATGCGCTCTTCGTAGCCGCGCTCGATCAAACACAACCGGTCCCGAACCTTGCATTCGCGCTGGCTTGGCCGACGCGCCTCCTGATGCGCGAGCACATGCCAGGGCACATCGGCAAGGTATCCATCCGGATGCGCCAGTACCCAGGTCAGCTGTTCCAATACCGGATGTTTGTTGCACGCTTTGTCATTGCGACGGCAACGAGGCGCCTGCCCTGTCTGATCTTGCCGCCACGGCCAGCGGTACAACCGGCCACAGCCCGGACAACGCATCCAGGATGGAAACCGGGTCGCCGGTATGCAGACGCCATCGGTCTGTCCGTTCTCCCGTTCTTTCGCCACGGGCGGTTCGCGCAGTTGCTCTTCTATACCCAACGCGGCGCGCACGCGTTCGACATAGGGAATCGGCTTTCCCGCAGGCCGGCCCTGTCGATCCGTCCACTTTCGGGTATCCTGGACTATCACCAGTCCATTCGCACCACGCACGATGGCGCCGACGCCACTATGACCCAGCAGGTGGGACAAGCGTATCGGAATCAGTTCATCAGCCATCGTTCAGAGCGCTTTGAGCAAGGCGGTGTTTTCAACGTTGCGCAGGGATTGCAAGGTCAGCCACAAACCACGAATCCGGTCGTCATGGTTATACAACAGGCGATCGCGACCGCGTTCCTTGTCACGAACCCGATACTCGAGTTGCCTTCGCGCTTCCCGGCAGCGCGTGACTTCGTTTTGCCACTCGGCGACCAATGTGTCGATATGACCACTGATCTCGTCGATCTCGTCGGGGGCCGACCATGCGCAGCGCCTTTTGAGTTGTTCTATGGCCTTCCCCACATGGGGGTTGTTCGGATCGAAGTCGGCGGCTGAATCATTCCGCAACAACCCGAGCTCTCCGTGTCGCATCACGATGACCAGGGCCGCATGCAGGGCGCGGCTACGCGCCTGATAGGTGTAAGGCGTAACGCTGGTTGGTTCGACAAAACGATAGAAAGCCTCATGGTAAGGGCGGAAACTCTCATAGTGCGACAAACTACGCGCCTGATCACGATAGTAGTTTGCGAACACGATGCCAGGCACCTCGCTCCGCCCGACGCGGCTGCTGGCTTGAATATATTCCGCCGTCGTCAGCGGCTGTCCGTTGATGACCATCAGCGCCAACCGCCCCACATCCAACCCGACCGAGATCATATTGGTGGCCAACACGGCATCCAGACAACCCTCCTCTTCACGCGTTTTGCCCAGGCGGGCGAAAATCCCGGCATTCTGGGCCGCCGTCTGCAAACTGGTAAGTTGTGCAATACGCGGCATCGAACGCCCGGTTTGCCTGGGCTTTTCATCTTCCCCGGCCTGCACGTCCACGGTGTCGGACAATAATCGCATGAAATCACGCACTTCGCTGGCAAAAGCCGTGTGGCTGTTACCCACCCCCTTGAGGCTGCCGTGATACACCACCTGCGTCCACCAGGCATCCAGCAGCTCGCGCTCGTGCTGATCGCCCGCGAACAGCGCATGCGGGGCCAACAGCAATGTCGCGGCCAGCGGCGCCAGGCATTGGTGACGATTCAGCATCGGCGCCAGATAACCCATGTAGATTCGGCCCGGCCGTTTCTCCAATGGCACGGCCCGGGCGAAATAGGCATCGTCACAGTTCAGCCCGGGCGGTGGAAACACGGCGACTTCGCGTCCATACAGCCGCCTTACCTGCTTCTCCGCCATGCGAATGGTGGCGGTCGATGCAATATACTTGGGATAGACGCCACGCACCTTCAGCACGGTGTCGATGGCGGCTTCGTACAAACCCGCAACCGAGCCCAATGCGCTGGCGATCAGGTGCAGTTCATCCTGAATGATGAGTTCCGGCGGTCGATGCCGGGCGCCGCCGAAGAACGCGTTGGCGCGTTCTTCCCAGGCCAGCCGGGCAAACTTGTCCACCGTCGCGACCAACAGGGTCGGCGGTTCGGCATACAGCGCTTCATCGACCACGTTGAAAGGCAGTACGCCCTCCCCGGAAGCGCCAAAGCCGCAGGCAGGATTCCGGCATAAAAAGCGGAAATGCTTTGCTGTACTGGCGTAGTTACGCCCGCTGTCAAACGCCTGCCCACACCAGGGACAGTGATCGACCACGAGTTCGGGTTTGGCCTGATTGGCGCGCGCCTTCTCTACCAGCTCAGCCGCCTCCTGGAAGCTGTTGGGGCTGGTGGCCTTCCCCACCCACATGCCGATGGTAATCGGCTCGGCGCCCAGATCGTTACGCTTGCGCCGTATCCGTTCCAATGCGCAGATCAGTCGCGTGGCGCGTATGAACTGGTCACGGGTCAGCAGGCGCAGGGTGTAGCGCATCAGGATGGCGGTTCCACCCCCGGTATCAGGATAACGAAGTCGTCTCAATACGATCTGGAATGCGATCAGGCCGAGATAGGCTTCGGTTTTTCCGCCACCCGTAGGAAACCAGATCAGATCGACCGTATCGCGAGATTCATTGTCCTCATCCGCCGTGGACTCCAGCGTGGTCAATAAAAAGGCCAACTGAAACGGCCGCCAGCGCCAGACATCGTCAGCGCTGGACCTGCCCTGAAGACGATCCTGCTGGCGCATCTGATCCAGCATGGCACGATTGGCCAGGGCGAAGGCCCGCCTTATCTGCGCATCCTCAGCCAACAGGCGCAACCCCGCGCGCATTCGCGTGACCGCTGCATGCATGCGCCCGACCATGCGACCGGCGGCTTGGTGATCCTCGCTGGGAAGATCCCGGATACTGCGCTGCTGGGTGGCGACCCAACTCGCGTATCCGCTTATGAAACCGTCCAGCTCGGGCAGGAGGGTTACATGATTCCTGTCGATTTCAGCCAGCCTCGCCAACGACAACACGGGCTCGCCGCCTGATCCGGTATCGGCTGTCATCTGGGGCACTTCCACCGCTGGCATGGTTTCGGAACGCAGCTCAGCGACCTTGCCGTTTTCAACCTTCCAGTTAACGGCGCCGCCATGCCCAATGGCGTAGATGTGCCGGTTAGCGTACTGGAGTTCGATTTCCTGTTCTTCCTGATCCAGCAGGCTTCGGTCGACACGAGGGTAGACGCCGACATCACCGGCATCGATCACGCAACGCAGACCGGCTTCGAACAGCGTCTTTCCGGCGCGCTCGAAAACATAGTCTCTGCCCGTCAGACCGTCCGGGATCTCCTGCGCATTGCAAAGTGAAACCGTAACGATCCAGCCATCGGAGAAGCGGCGCCACTGAACATCCACGCGCGCGCGCCCCGCCAGTTTGGGAAAACTCTGACGCTGCTCTTTCCCCGGGCAATGGATGTTCTCGAATTCTTCCTCGTTTCCCTGCCCGAAAACCAGATCCTTACGCTTCCACTCGTTTTTGTATCGTCCCCGCTCGTCCCGTTCTGTGCACTCATACCCGGCGGCGCGGCACAACACCTGAAAACGGATCTGCTCCCCTTTGATGAAAAACGAGAAACCCAGCGATGACGGTGGAATGTAACGTCGCACAACAGTCGGCTCGGCCAAGCGCTTATCCTCGGACTCCCAGACGTCCTCCGCTTCATCGGGATCTTCGCTGGCAGGGTCGATGCCTTCACCCCATCGGGAGGTGGGATACAGCGCGCCACACGGAAAACGCTCCGTGGGCAACACGCCACGCAGGTCTGGGCCGTTTGCTTGAGGCGCGGGAGGGCCGACCAATTGCCGGCGTACCCAGTCGATCAGTCTCTTTCGTGGTTCAGTGAAGACGCCCATCACGCAGCCAGCCCGGAAATTTCATGAATTCATGTAATAATCCCGCAGGAGGTGGTTTTCACAAGGAATTTTCTGAAGGCGTCCCGAATCGGGGACTGCGGGCAACGGAAGAAAATTTCTTATGGGAACGAGAAATCCGTACCCATCGACGTCAAGCAGCTCACCCGCGCGCGAATGCGATCAGCAGGATCACGAACAGCACCACCAACCCGATCGGAAACAGGGCGCCGGCCCAGTCTTTGTTCTCGGCCTCGCGGCTTTGTCGCAGCGCGGCCTTGATGCCGGGCATGAAGAAGAAGACTACGCCGAGCGCCAGTGCGCCGACCAGGATTTGTTCCCACAGGGCCATGTCAATCCTTCAGGTTGGCGGGGCAGAGCACGCCGCGCATGGTGGTGATCAATTCCAACAGCTGGGCGTTGCGGATGCGGTAGTAGATGCGATTGGCTTCCTTGCGCGAGACCAGGATGCGCTTGTTGCGCAATTGATCCAGATGTTGCGAGATATTGCTCTGCGAGGTGCCGGTCTGGGCGACGATCTCACCGACCGAGAGCTCACGCTCGCCCAGGGTGCACAGGATCTTCCAGCGCAGTGGGTGCGCCATCGCTTTCAGTGCGTTGGCGGTCAGGGTGGCGTCTTCGTCCGCCACGCCGGGCGGGGTTGCTTTTTCGTTCATACTCACACTCCGGTAGAACGCCTGGCCTTATCAGCCTCGGATTCCGGCACATCGGCTTCGCGGACATAGCCGGTCATGTCCTTCGCTATACAGATTATATGCGTAATCTCGCCTTGCGGATTGGAAATCGAGGTGCGGCTGAAGAGGATCGGCACGCGACGGCCGTCGCTGGCGATGAAGCGCGCCTCGATCTTCTTCAGCGCGCCGGTGCGGATCAGGGCCTCCAGCCAGGTGCCGAAGAAGGCGCCGGCCTGTTCATCGCCCTCTTCCTCGAAGACGTCGCCGATGCTCAAACCAAGCAGTTCTTGTTCCTCGTAGGCCAGCATCTCGCAGGCCGCGGGGTTGACCTGCACGATATGTCCTTCCGGATCCAGGATCAGCAGGGCCTCGCCCATGTTCTGAATGATGTTCTCGAGGTGTTGCTTGGCTTCCCGCAGTTGCGCGGTGCGCTCGGCCACCTTGGCTTCGAGCTCCCGATTCAGGTTGCGCTCTTTCTCAATCAGGCGGAAGTAGGTGCTGATCTTGTTGATCAGTTGGTTGTCATCGATCGGCTTCAGTAGGTAGTCGACGGCGCCGACATCATAGCCCTTGCGCTGAAACTCCTCGCTCTTGAACGCGGCGGTCAGGAAAATGATCGGGATATCGCGGGTTTTTTTCTTCAGCTTCAGTAATTCGGCGGTCTGGAAGCCGTCCATGCCGGGCATCTGCACATCCAGCACGATGAGGTCGATATCCGGCTCGGCGGCGACGATCTCCAGCGCCTGTTCACCGGAGAGGGCTTCTCGTATCTCGACATCCATGTATTTGCGCAGCAGGCTGCGCAACGTCAGCAGATTGTGTTCGTGATCGTCGACGATCAGCAGCTTGAAACCGGTGTATCGTTTCATCGTCCGGGATTCTTTGAATAGCGAAGGAGATACTACCAGACAGCCGCCCCCGGGCGCACGCCCCGGCTCAGCCGCCGGTCAGGGCCGCGAGCAGCTCGTCGGCGTCCCAGCGGGCCTCCTTCAGCGGGACGACGCCCGCCGGCGGTTCGTGATCCGGGCCGGCCAGGACGATGATCCGAGGCGGGGCACTGAGCCGCGACTTCAGCCGCGCCGGCAAGCCGGCGTCGCTTCGCGCATCCACCAGAATCGCATCGATCTCATCGTCACGCAGCGCTTCGAGCGCTTCATCCAGGTCATCCGCGGCCTGCGCGCGCGCGCCCCAGCGACGCAGCCAAGTGGTCAATTCCAGCAGGCCTTGCACATCGGCGCCGACGATCAGGATGCGCTGTCCACGCAACGCCTCCACGGGCTCTTCGCCCTCCGGCTCGGAAAGCAACGGATGCTCCCGGCGCTGCGCCTGACGCGGGGTGTTCTGACGACCCGCGACATAGGGCAGATAGAGACGGAACAGCGAGCCCTTGCCCGGCTCGCTGTCGACGCCGATGCAGCCGCCAAGCAGCCCGGCCAGCGAGCGCGAGATGCTCAGCCCCAACCCGCTTCCGCCATAGTGGCGGTGCGTCGCGCCGTCGGCCTGGGTGAATTCGTTGAAGATCTGTCGCTGCTTGTCCGCCGGGATGCCGATGCCGCTGTCCCTTACCGAAATGACCAGCGGCAACGGGTTTTCCTGTTCGTCCCGCTCCTCATGGTTGTGCTCCAGCGCGAGCACGACTTCCCCCTCTTCAGTGAATTTCAGCGCGTTGGAGAGCAGGTTCTTGACGATCTGGCTGAGCTTATCGCTGTCGCTGAGGATCACCGGGCGCTCATCGGGCAGTTCGAGCCGGAATGCCAATCCCTTGGCGTCGAATTGCGGCTTCAGCAGCTGATAGAGGGATTCGAGCAAGGCGGCGAGATCCACCTCCTCGCGCACCAATTCCATGCGACCGGCCTCGATCCGGCTCAGGTCGAGGAGGCTGTCGATGAGGCGCTTCAAGTCCTGGCTGGCGGCCTGGATCACCGCCAGCTGCTGCCGTTCGTCTTCATCGCGCGGGCGGGCGTTCTCGGCCACCAGCTTGGACAGCAGCAGGATCGAGTTCAACGGGGTCTTCAGTTCATGGCTGGCGTTGGCGAGGAACTCGCTCTTGTAGCGGTTGGAGGCTTCCAGCTCGCGCGCGTGCTCGATCAGCTCGCGATTGTTCTGCGCGTGCTTGCGCGCGAGCTCGGTGAGATCGCGCGACAGGCTCTGCAACTCGCGCGAGCCGCGCCACGAAAAGCGCACCGATTCATTGCCTTCCAGCACCTGACGCACGCCCTGGATCAGGCTTTCGCTGAAGGCGCCGGCCTTGCGCGAGAGCCAGCGCGCGGCCAGCCACACGGCGACGATCAACAGCAGGGCGACGCCGAACACGCGCAACACCAGCTCATTCTTGAACTGGGCCAGCGGCGACGGATCGACAAAGCGTCCGGCCCAGATCCAACCGCTCTCGGCGATCTGAAACATCGGTACCCAGATGACATCGCCCTTCGGCCCCTGGTAGAGGGTGATCTTTCCGGCTTGCAACTGGTCGCGCAAACCGGGGAAATCGTCGAACGCGTTCGAAGCCGGACGCGGATGGCGCGCGGTCGGCAGATAGTGCCCGTCGGGCGTGATCCACAGGGTGCCGGGCGAGATCGCGGCGATGCCGCCGATGTCGAGGGTGACGATCACCGCGCCGGCGGGCGGCGCGCCGGGCGCGGCCTGGATCGGGCTGATCAATGGCAGGTTCAGGAAATGTCGTGGATCCTCGCCGTAATCGGGATTCAGGCGCACCGGGCCGAGCAGCACCGCCGGCGCGTTGAGGTGTTGGGCCTCGGCGATCAAGCTCGTCGACGGCCGCTCGGGCAGACGCGTGGTCGGCAGCAGCAGCAAGGAATCGGCATCGCGCTCCAACCAGAACCGGGGCACGCCCCTGGGGTCGACGAAGGTGATCGCGATGATGTCGTACTCATTGGCCAGCAGACTGTTGAGCCATTCGGTATAACGCACCCGCGCCTTATCGATGTCGCCGGCCTCGTCCTTGCCATTGCGGCCCAGCACCACGCCCGGCTCCGGCAAGCGCGCGATCACCCGCGTCAGGGTGTTGCGGCTGGCCAGGTGTTGGTCCAGATCGCTGAAATCGGCGCGCAGATTCTGCAGATAGGCTTGCTGATAGAGGCTTTCCATGCGCCCGATCAGCAACGGGAAGTTGAGCAGCGCGGCGATCAGCAGCGGGGTCAACCCGAACAACAGCAACAACAACAGGATCTGCGTGCGCAAACGCACTAGAACGCTCCGCTCAAAGCTGTCTCACCAGCTCCAATACCTCCTCGGCATGCCCTTTCGGCTTCACGTCGTACAAAGCGTGGCGCACGATGCCGTCCTTGTCGATGACGAAGGTAGAGCGCACCAGCGCCATGCGTTTCTCGCCATTGCGCTGACGCTCCTGCCATACCCCATAGGCCTTGCAAACCTGCCCATCGACATCGGCGACCAGGGTCACCGCAAGCCCGTATTTGTCGCGAAACTCGGCATGGCTGACGCAATTGTCCCGGCTGACGCCGAACACCAGGGTATCGTGGGCTTCGAACTCCGGCAGCAGATCGGAGAAATCCTGCGCCTCGATCGTACATCCCGGCGTATCGTCCTTTGGATAGAAATACACCACCAGATTCTTCTTGCCCCGATAGCTGGCGGTATTGATTGGATGCATATCGGCATCCGGCACCTCGAGCACCGGCGCCTGATCACCTGGTTTCAGCATGTCTCCCCCTTGTCTGTCTGGTTATACGGCCACCGCGGCCTCGACTCCGGCAAGGGTAGGAAAGCCAGCCGACAAGTGCAACCACTCCGGGCTGTCGCGCTTCCTTTCGCTTGAGGCATCATGATTTCAAAGGCACAGCGTGATTGCCCCGCGCAAGCACGAGATGCGACGACCCTTGATCCGTCTCGCTACGAACGCAGGTGAGAAATGCGGACTAGCCTTCTCCAGGGGGATGGTCCACATCGAATTCCACCGCGATTTCATGGGCATTCAGCTCGCGTCCGTCCGCCGCGCGAACGCGGACCGGGCGGATCGGCAGGCGGTCGCGGCGATCGACGAGGCGGATCCCACCGCCCTCCTCATGCAGCCAGCGCTCGCCCCATTGCGCCATGGCGACCAACATCGGCAGCAGATCGAGGCCCTTGCGGGTCAGGCGGTATTCGTGCCGACGCGCGCCCGGCGCCACCGGCACCCGCCTGAGGATGCCATGACGGGTCAGTTTGCCGAGACGGTCCGAAAGAATGTTGCGCGCGATGCCGAGCCGACGCTGGAAATCAGCGAAGCGGCGCGTGCCGAAGAACGCCTCGCGAACGATCAGCAAGGTCCAAGCCTCGCCGACCAGCCGCAAGGTCGCGGCAACCGGGCAGGGATCGGTTTTGTTTACCATAAAGGTTGCAAACAGAAACCGAATGAAATAAGTTTCATATCAAGACCGTTAATCAAGGAGCGGGAAAAGGCATGCTGAAACTATATCACGCGCCGCGTAGTCGCTCGTTACGCGTGCTTTGGCTGCTCGAGGAGTTGGGCGTGGATTACGAGCTGGAGCTGATTCCGTTCCGCAAGCTGCTCGCCGGCGAGCACCGCACGCCGGACTACCTGGCCTTGCATCCGCTGGGCGAGGTGCCTCTATTGCGGGACGGCGAGCTGAGGCTGTTCGAATCCGGCGCGATCTGCACCTGGCTGAGTGAACGCCATCCCGAGGCCGGCCTGACGCCCAGCGATGGCGACGAACGCGCGCGTTGGCTGCAATGGCTGTTCTTCGCGGTCGCCACGCTGGAGCCGCCCGCCTGGACGCGGCTGCGTCATCGCCGCATGCTGCCGCCGGAAAAACGCAACGCGGCGACCCTGCTCTCAGCGACCCGACGCTATAAGAAAGCGCTGGCGGTGCTCGAGGAGCAGTTGGCGGATGGGCGCGAATGGCTGCTCGGCGAGCGCTTCAGCGCCGCCGATATTCTGTGCGTGAACACCCTGCTGTGGGCGCGCGAATTGCTCGACGAGGCCCCATCGGCGACCGCCTGGTGCCAGCGCGCCCGCGCCAGACCCGCCTGTCGGCGGGCCGAGCGGATCCGATGAAGCACCGCGACACCAGAAAGCGCGAGCCGCTTGTCCCGCGGCTCGCACGGGGGCTGTTCGCCACGCTCGGAGGCCGGCTGCCCGGTCCGCTTTCGTGGCTGGCGCTGAAGCTGTGGAGCAAGACCCGGCGTTTCCCCCGCTCCGCCGGCGAACGCCGGGCGCTGGCGCGCGCCGAGGCGGATTTCGTACCGCTCGGCGACTGTCGCGTCGCGGTATGGCGCTGGCCGCAGGCGGCGCAACGAAGACGTGGGCGCGTGCTGCTGGTTCATGGCTGGAACGGACGTGGCGGGCAGTGGTACCGCCTTGCCGAGGCGCTGCATGGCGCTGGCTACGAGGCGGTCGTATTCGATGCGCCCGGCCACGGCGCCAGCGACGGCGGCTCTTCCAGCTTGTTTCGTTTCGCCGACGCGATCACCGCGCTGGCGCGGAGGGACGCGCCCTTCGATGCCGTCGTCACCCACTCTTTCGGGATCTTTCCGGCATCCTTGACGAGCGGGAGCACGCGCCCCCGGCGCGTGGTGGCGATCGCCGCGCCCTCGGATTTCGACCGGCTGGTGACCCGTTTCGCCGACTGGATGGCGATGCCGGAACGCATGCGGGCGGCTTTTCGCGCCACGATCGCGGCGCGCCATGGCGCCGACCTGGCCCGACGCGTGTCACCACCGGTTCTTCTCCGCCGGCACGGTGCCCATGTAATGGTGGTACATGACCGCGATGACGCCATCGTGCCCTTCGCCTGCGGAGAAGCGCTTGCCGCGGCGCTGCCGGACAGTCGTCTGCTGACGACTTCCGGACTGGGGCATGGGCGGATTCTGCGCGACCCGGAAGTGGTCTCGGCGGTGGTGGACTTCATCACCGCGGGATAGAGGATGCTTCAGGCCGCGCGATCCGCGCCTTGTTCTTCCAGCACCGCGCGCAAGCGCTTGCGCGCGCGAAACAGACGGGTGCCGGCGCCTGCCTCGGAGATGCCGAGTTCTCGCGCGATCTCTTTCTGCGAATAACCCCACAACACCTGCATGATGAGCGGCTCGCGGTAGTCCGGGGACAGCTTTTCGAGCGCCTTGCGTAACACGAAGGCCTCGGTACTGGTGTCGTAGTCCTGGCCGTTGGCCTCGATCGCTTCGACCGGTATCGCCGAGTATTGCGGCTGGATGCGCTCGAAACGGCGCGCGTTCTCGCGTCGGAGAATGGTCAGCAACCAACCTTTCGCGGCCTTTGGGTTGTGCAGTTTGTCGATCGACTTCCAGGCTCGCAGCAGGGTGTCTTGAACGATGTCATCGGCGGCCGCCCTGTCGCTGGTGAGCCACCAGGCATAACGATAGAGATCGTTCAGGTAGACCGCGACGAGCCGGTCGAAACGCTGCTGCCGCTCTTGGTCTGTGATCTTGGTCATCGTTCCACTCCGCTTTCCCGAGATGTCACTCAGAGTACAAGCAGGATGCATGCCAAATCGTATCTTCTTGTTATTCGGATAGTTTCCATCCAGCCAAACGCCGGACTACACATTCCGTTACAACGAAACGTGCAGCTCGACCGGACGGATGTAACGAAACGTTCAATCCGACCCAGCGGAGCGGGAAAGCCGCGGCACCCGCAGCGCGTACTTCTTGATCTTGCGATCCAGCGCCGGACGCGAGATCCCGAGAATCTCGCAACTGCGCCCCTTATGACCGCCGGTATGCTCCAGCACATGCTGGATATGCGCGGCCTCCATCTCCTCGAGGCTGCACAGACGGGCGCGGAGCGGCTCCGGCGACCGCGACTCCGTTGCCGCCGCGCCGGGAATCAACGCAGCGAACAGATCGGGCGTCAGCACGCCAC
>JALVEB010000214.1 GCA_027008705.1 Sedimenticola sp.
TAGCCGTGCATGATTTTGAAGATCCGCCGCCAGCGTTTCGGGTCGCTGATGTCGTAGGCGACGATGTAGGCGTGCGGTTCCATGTGGCCTCCCGGGTCAACGGGTGATGAAGTTGGGATAGTCGGGTAGCTCACCCAGCAGGTAGCGTCCGAACAGGCGGGCTTGTAGTTCCAGCAGTCGGCGGTAGCTGATGCGGTAACCGAGTAGGGGGTGGGTGATTTCTTGCCCGAGCCTGCGCTCGAATGTCGCGATCAGGCGTTTACGCCCTTCCGGCGTCAGGTTGATGCTGCCCGCGGCTTGGATGAAGTCGCTTGGGCGAACTTCACCGTTGTTGATTGCCTGGATGACGCAAGAGTCGGCCAGTAACGGGCGGAATGGCTCCATCATGTCGAGCGCCAGCGCCGGTCTGCCGTAACGTGGTTGGTGGTAGAAGCCGCGATAGGGGTCGAATCCGGTGGCGGACAGGGTGATGGTCCACAGGCGTGTGAGCAGTGAGTAGGCGTAGGACAGCATCGCGTTGACTGGGTCTTTCGGCGGGCGGCGGTTGCGGCCGGTGAAGTCAAAGTGGAAGCTGTCGTTGTCGTCGGGCTGGCGAATCATGCGGGGGAAGTGTTTGAAGTAGCGGGCGGCGGCCGAGCCTTCCACGCCCAGCAGGGCGTCCAGCGTATCTGCCTTGGGTACGCGTTTGATGTCGCTTTGCATGTCGGAGAGCAGGATTTTGTTGTCTTCTTCGCTTTTCCAGTTGCGCCGCAGCAGGGTGCGGCAGTTGCGGATCTTGGCTTCCACCAGCCCCTTGGCGATATGCAGGCAGGAGGCGTGTTCGAAACTTTTACGGTACTGGGCGGTTCGCAGTTCGACGTTTTTGTGGCCGGTGCCGATGGTGTGCCCCATGAACCAGCCACCGAAGCTTTGCCAGGTGACCGGGATGTTGCGTTTCATCAGTTCGTGCAGTGCCGGGGTGGTTACATAGACGTTGCCGTTGAGCACCAGTTGCGAGACTTCCATCAGGCGTGCCTTGGTGACTTTTTTGTCGTCGACGAAGATCTCCAGCGTTTCTCCGTTTTTACTGACTTTGGCGTGATGCGCCTGGACATACACGGGCAGTGCTTCGTCCCGGGCGACGAACAGGGGCCGGGGGGCGATGTCGGCGCCTTTGAAGAAGTTGATCTCGTCAGGGAGACAGATGCTCACCAGCGAGCAGCGTGGGCATTTGGGGCTGTCTTGCAGTGGTGGCGGCAGTTGGCCACCGGCGGCGATCAGGCGCAGTCCGTCGATGGCTTTATGTGTCAGGGCGATCAGCTCGTCGTCGAAGTGGACGGTTACGCGCTCGCGGCTGCCAACGTAGTAGAGGATGCCATGGTCGGATTGATATCCGTGTTCGCGTAGTAGCAACCCTTGTACGCACAGTTGCACTCTTTCCGGATCGTAAGCGCCCTTTTCGACATGGGGGCGTTTGCCTCGCTTGTAATCGACCGGGATGACTTGGTCGCCTTCGGCTTCGATGAGGTCCAATCTGGCGATCAGGCCGAGTTTGTTGGAGGAGAGTTCCACGGAGCGGGCGTGCAGCTTTTTGTCGATGTCTTCTTCTGGCGCGGGCAGTTTGCCCCCGGGTTTGTCTACACGCCGGTGTTGGTAGCGGCCATCGGCGGTATCGGCGTTCGAACGCCATTCGCCTTGCACCCATTCCAGATAGGCCAGTCTTGGGCAATACTGGAATTCGTTGATCATGCGTGCGGGCAATAAGGGTAAATCGCCGGATAGCTCGGGAAACGGCAGCGGCAGCTCGGATTGGATGGGGGGATTCCGTTCGGTCATGAGTCCTTGTTTGGTCTGGATTGCTTGAAGCGAAACCGGAATTGGCTTCGGCTATTAAGCATAGTCCAGAATTCGAGAATGGAAAGGAATAATCCTCTATATGTTCTCATTCTCGGGCCGAAACAGGCCTAATCCGAAATGGCATGCGTACCCCAGTGCCAACGGTCCTTGCGGGCTTTTATCGAAATGCAAGCGTAACAGGCGGCCGCGCTGGTCAGCTGGATTGTTTGGTTTTCCCTTACGGAAACGATGGAAATCAAGGTTGCGGATGCGTTTCCCTCGAATCTCCAGGCTGGGGAGTATCTCCAGTCGGCTTGGTTCGGAAATGCCTCGTAGCTTGCATTCCTTTTGGATAAAGCCGAGTAGTTGGGTATCCAGCGGTCGGTTTTTCTTGGTGTGCCAAGGCGCTAGGTAAGGTGTGGCGCTGATCCAGGTATTCGCGTCCGGATTGATCAGCGAGGTATCGTGGAAAAGCTCGGCTGAACCCATGGCTTCCAGCAGTATTTTGTATTCGACACCTTTGCGATGTTCCCAGAGTTTTCCCAGGCGGCGCAGGGCCTTTTGCGCGTTGCTGGAGAACCCTCCCGGGGCATGCACGATGATGTGATCGATCAGGCCATCCGCATCGGCGTCTTCCGGCAGATAGAATGCGTGTTTGTGACGATTCTTGTCGGGCAGGTTATGACCGGATAATTCCATTGGGACTTGGCCATCGAACAGCTTACCCGCTCGACCCGTCAGGGCGCGGCGAAACCATTCGCCAATGCGCAGGCTGTCTTCGATGCGCGGCAGCGGCTTGCCTTGAAGGATGAAGCGGGCTGTCGTGGCGGGTGTCGCTTTGTTGCTGGGTAGGGTAAAGCGGACTCGCAGGCAGTCGATGGGGCGCTGGTAGCTGACATCGCGGGATGCCGGTGGCCGGCTCCAGCCACTTTTCTGATAGTCGGCGGTGTCCAGCGACAGGGCTTCGACGAGTGTTTCCGGCAGGGTTTTCAATAGCCGCTTTTTCACCGCGCCCTTGGCCGATTGCGCATGAGCGTCGATCAGGCGTTGGCGTAGCAGGGTATGTCGAGCGGCTGGTAAGGGCGCAAGGAGTTGGATGATTTCCTGGGGTTCGCCATCGGCGTTGATCACTTCGTTTCCGGGACGGCAGTTAATGTTCTGTATTGCGGTTTCTGCTTCTGTGTCATTCATTCGGTAAGCCTCTACCCAGCTTTCGGCCCGACCCAGATAGCCGAGCTTTGGTAGCAGTTCGTCCAGCAAGGCGTTCAGGTCGTCACTCAGTTCCAGTTCCGGCCAAATTGCCATCAGTCGGGCATCGCTGTCGAGTCGCGCGAAGGCGTCGAATACCAGCGAGGTCTTGCCATCGTATTTTGGCATGTAGTGTCGACTGTGGTTATGTACCGCGGGCGGCAGGTGATAGGCCGGAGGGGCTTCGCTCAAGGCGTCCATGAGTGCCGCCAGTTTCGCTTGCGGGAAACATTGCGGGTCGGCCTTGTGATGCCAGCAGGCGATCAAGGCGCGTTGAATACGCCAGGGCGACGGCGGCCATTCGAGGTCGGCCTCGTTGACATGTCGACCCCAGGGGGTCGCATGGTAACGCCCGGCGGGGAATTGAAAGGCGATGGCAAGCATATTTACTTCCTGCTGTAAGTGACTTCCGTTATCGCCGGGTTGGCGAATACGCCTTCGGCCGTGGCGGCCTGGATCATCGTCGGCAACGCCGAAGTCAGCGTTTTTGTATCGGGCAGGTCGAAGCCTTCGGTTGGCCGGGTGACGCGCAAGTCTTCCAGGTCGAGATCGCAGGCGGTGCGCAGGCGCAGGCCGGTGTCCAGAAAGCGGCGGATCTTATACAGTGACAGGGCGATGAGCAGATCCGTGACCGTCTGGCTGAAGCCGTAACCGCGCAGTTGGGCGAGGTCGAGATTGAAGTAGGCGATGATGCTGGGGGAGACGTATTCGTCACGGGAGAAAGGTACGTTGCCGAATCCTTTGCTGGTATCGCCTCCAGGGTTTACCGAGTCGTTCTTGACACCACCGCTGGCGGCAACCTTGACGTTCTCGGCTTCTATGAAGGCGGAGAGGGCACGTGGCAGGCGCAATCGTCCACCGGCAAGGTCTTTCTTTGCCAGAAAAACGCCGTGCAACAGCGCGTTGCTGTCGAGTCTCAACAAGGTCGCGGCGAGTTTTTTCAAATCGACGACGCCCTCGCTCATGTCGGCCAGCTCGGCTTTCAACATGTCGAAGACAGTTTTGTCCTTGCCTTCGAGAATGTAGGGCGAATTGATGCGATGCGCCGCGAGAATCGAGTTGATCAAGGGCTTGCCGTCGCTGTCCAGCACCTGAATATAGGGCAGACCGGCAAGTTCAGGAACAATCTGCTGTCGGGTTTCATCCCAGCAGGTTTCTTCCAGGCGATTCGCCATGCTTTGTGCCGATTCGACCAGCAGCATGCGGCTGTCGCCATTGGGCGCATCATATTCCGCCGCCCCGATCTCGGGAAAACCGGTGGGTTGGAAACGGCTCCCCTGCAAGGGCTTCAATTTTGCTTCGATGAGCAAGCGGGGATGATCATTCAGGGCTGTCAGGTTCATGCAAGTCTCCTTGTGGAATGCGTTAGGCTGTCCGTTGAGCGCGCGACTCCATGCCGAGTCCGCGTTTGAGATGGGATAGGGTTTTTGTCGAGATGGGGAAAAGCATCGCGCCGGCAAGGCGTAGTGGATCGACGCCGCTGACGCGGATCGATGGCAGGTCGAGCAGTCCGGCGATACGCAATTTTTCGTGCGCTATTTCCAGTGCTTCCGTCGGGCGACGCGCCAGCAACAGACGCAGTACTTTTTGCGCGACCGCGGGTTTCAGTGATACGCCGCTGTCGCTTTCGGGCAGAAAGACAAGTTTTAGCAGGGCGTAGGCGGCGGGAAGGTCGTCGTCGCCGGTACTCAGACCCGAACCCCTGGGTATGTCGCAAAGCGCCAGCCCAGCCGTCAGCTCGGCAAGTCGTCGGTCATTGGTTTGGCGCGACAGCCAGGCATCGAGCGCGAATGCGCTGGCGCCGTGCAGGCCGAGTAATGGGGTTTCCGGGAGTCCCCATTGGGTTGCGCGCCGCAGGCGCGTTGCCAGTACATCGGTCAGGTTGTTGGTAACATCGGGGTGTTTCCAGGCGCGCAGTTTATGCGCGCCTTGTTCCCAGTTTTGGCCCGCTTCGTTTTCTGGCGCGATATGCGTGCGCATTGGCATTGGGTGTTTGCGGTTTCCGGTCGTCAGGCTGGCGAGCGCGCTGGCCAATTGGAATTCGGGGGAAGGATCTCTCGCTTCGCGGTGCCATTGATTACCAAGTTGGGGTATCGGACGCAGATTCTCTCGATAGCTCGAGCTGGTGGCGGCATAGCGTTCGATTTCGCCAAGGATGACGAGTACCTGTTGCACCTCGCGCCGACGCTCGTGCCGGCGCTGATTCAGTGCGAACAGGGCGTTCTCAAGACGGTACGCCAGGGTTTTCAGGCGATTTGGCGTTTCATCCTTGCGGGCGTGATTTTGGAATCGCTTCAGCCAGTTTCCGTTCCGTTCGAGATCGGCGATCAGGTCCGAGGCGGGCTGGGCGGGTACCGTGAAACGTCCCAGCGGCGTCGCCAGGTAGGCCTTGCCGGAGCGCATCATGAAGGCGTAGCGCTCAAACTGGCGGATACCACGATTCACCGCCAGCAACGAAACCGCGCGGGAAAAGTCCAATCCGCTGACCGCGGATCTACGGCCGAGTGTCGCGCGGCCCTCGCCGAACAGATTTTTCAGCTCGGGGAGACGGCTGGGTTCCGACCAGAGGGGCATCCATATCTCGGCTCTCGCGGGTGCTTCGTCGCGCAGGCTGACGGCGCCGGTTCCCGCGCCGCTGGGGCGCACCGTGAAAGGGAAGCTCAGCGCGCCGGGTTCGTCATGAAAACGTCGGGTGATGGCGGCGGCGAACATCAGGCTGCCTTCAATCATCAGCACGAAGTCCCATGGGTTGATCAGGGCGCCGGCTTCGTAACCGGTGCCCGCGTTCGGGCCGCCGGATTGGCCGGGGGAGAACTGGCCGATCACCTTGCCACTGAGGCCGGGCACGGCTTCGCCGAAAAGGGCGTTCATCAGCCAGCGGCGGCTTTGCTCCGGGGCGGTCGGCCTGTCGGGCGGTATCACATCCACCAGGCGTTGCATGTAGTTGTTGGTGAAATCCAGTCGGCCATCGTTGCCGCCGGTGCCGAGTAGTGGCGGGTAGCGGGTATCTTCAGTGGTCAGGGTAACGGCGGCATCCAGCCATTTCAGCGCGGCATCGGGCAGGGTTGCGCGCAGGCGGGTAAGCAGTTCGGCCTTCAGGGTTTTGTCTTTTGGGCTTTCCTTCAATCCGAATTCAGCAACGGTTTCTCGCCCCAGTTCGATGATTGGCGGATAGTCTGCGTAGCGGGGGAGAGATGACGTCTGGATTTGCTTCATTGCATCGCGGTTGTCCTTGGGATAGAAGCCGCTGCCGCCATTCCATGGCGCGATGATCGGCGTGGGTTTCCAGTCGTTCAGAAAGAACTCGATCAGTGCATCACGGTCGAGCCGTGTGTTCAGGACAAAATGCTCGTTGCGCCAGCAGCCGCTGGCGTCGGGGTCTGATTGTTCGGCAAGCGTGCGCAGGATTCCAAGCGCTTTCAGGTAACTGGCCAGTGGCGTGGGGGTGCAGCCTTGCAGAGGGAGCTCGTACATCGTGCCTGTCTCGCTGGTCGGGTTCATCGTTGTTCCTCTCTGGATGCCCGCCAATCGGCGATGCGAACCAGCATCTCCAGCCAGGCGAGTCTGAAGGGACCTAGCTCGTTCAACAGATTTTGGGTGCGGCTGGCCCAGGATGCACCGCTTTCACCCTCACCCAGCGCCATGACATCCAGGCGTAGGCGGGTTTCCGGCAGATGCTCGCCATCGAAATGCAGTTCGGGCAGCCGGTCGCCCTCCCAGACGCCGCGCGCGTGGGCACGGCCGTCGGCGGGAGATCGTTCATTGGGCAGCGCGCGTATGCCCATGCGCACCTTGCCGTGGTGCGCGGCAATCAGGTAGGCGATGAGGTCGCTGTTGTCGTCTTCGGGGTGATGCGCCAGCCAGGCCAGCGCCGAGGCCAGTTCATGGCGAAAACCACGGCGGCTTTGCAGGCGGGGCATGTCGCCTTCGCAAACCACATAATCGGGCCAGTCGGGGCTGTTTGCGATGCGTTCGCCATCAGATTTTGCCCAGTATCGACCGATGTATTTGTCTGTGTGCGGATGCCAGGCAATGAGCATATTCTGGAAGGCGGCGTGTGCCTTGCCGACATCGTGCCAGCGGGCGGCGCGCACGACGGCTTCAGCCAGTTCTGTTTCGTGCAGCGACTTACAGAGCTTGCTGGCCGCCGAGGCCACATCCCCAAGATGTTGGTCCAGTGGTACGAAACGGCCGAGGAGGGTGTCCCGGTCGTCGCTGTCGCTTTCCGGAACTTGTTTGCCTGCCTCAAGGGGCTGAAGCGGGTTCTTCTTGTCGATGTACCTCGCCTTGAATCCAAGCAACGGCGAGTAGCCGCCGTCACTGGCGCGCAGCAGCAACGTCTGACCGGGGCGAACCTGATTGGCGGCCTGCGGGCGCCAGGCACGTGAAATGATGTCCCAGGCGTAGGCGTCGGCCTTCTTCAGATGGGCTTGGATCTGGCTGATCGACACCGGACACAGCTCGTTGCGATCTGGCGCGGGCTGTTCGTCCGGCTTTTTATCGAATTCCCGCCAGAACACCTGAACCGGGGGTGTGCCGCCATCACGGATATAGGGCGATACATCGATATCGAAGCCGGACAGGTCGGCATCGGTATTGAACAGCTCCAGCAGATCCTTGCGGCGTAAAACTGGGTACAAGGGTTGGGCTTCATCGACAGTCGGCAGGCCGGCCGCCGAGGCGGAGGTTAGGTTGGTGAGTTTATGCCTGGCGGCGTTCAGGGCTTCATCCGTGTATGGTGGGGCCAGTTTGCTATCGCTTTCGATGTCGATGACATGAATTGGCGCCAGGGCGTGCTCTCCCGCCCGGTTGCAGCGGCCGAAACGTTGCACCAGTGAGGCCCATGGCGCCAGCTCGGTAAATAGGGTGTGGCTGGAGATGTCGACTCCGGCTTCGATCGCCTGGGTTGCGATGATGATGCGGTTTTCGTGGCTTTCGGCCTGGGTCAGGCGTTTATTCAGTTGCTGGCGATCGCCAGCGCGGAAGCGGCTATGGACGAGCAGGATCTCTGGTGCGTCGTCCTGTTTTTTCAGGTGCTTCATGAACTGTTCGCTCAATGCCTGGGCGCGTTCCACCGTATTGAGTATGACTAGCGTGGTTTGCCCTGTGTGATGTTGCAGGATCTCGTCACGCAGTTGTTGGATATAGGCCTTGGCTTGGGTCTTGGCGGTGTCGGTCGTCAAACGCGTTTCAGTGAAGGCGAGCGGCTTGTTGGCTCCACGACGCTTGCGGATGGCATCGGACTGCTTTTCGTCATCATCCAATGTCAGCTTGCGTAGCTTGGTCAGGTAGGGGCGGAAGTCGATGCTGTTCATCCATGCGCTGTTCAGCGTGGCAGAAACCCACAGGGATCGGGCGCTGCCCGCCATCGCCGATGATCGTCGGAAGGCATCCAGTTGGGTCGATGTAGGCAGGCCGGCACCCATTAATTGCACCTCGTCGAACACCCACAGGGCGTCGTTGTGCAATTGAGCAAAATCGATAGGCCAACGATAGCGGCTCATGCCATAGCCGCGCATCAGGGCGCGAGACAGCAGCATGTCTTGCGTGCCGATGAGGATCTGATCCCGCTCTGGGTTTTCGCTCCACGTCTTCATGTCGCTTTCGCCCCCCATCAGCAGATGAACGGGTACGTTCTCGCCGAGCCGGGTCAGCCAGCTTTTGATGCTGTCGTGAGTCTGTTCGACCAATACCCGCATGGGCAGGCACCAGATGAGTCGGCGCGGGGTGTCCGGATCGTTTTGTTTGCGTCGTTTGTACAGCCATGCGAGCGTGACAGCAGCGGTTTTTCCAAGGCCGGTGGGAATTTCCAGGGTGTCTGGCCAGGGTTGCCCGGCCAAACGTTGTTGGTAGGGGTAGGGAGTGATCCCGCCGGTTGCCCGTTTGAACCAAGTGGAGTAGTCGGGAGTTTCGCTATTCACGCTTTCGATCCTTGTTCCAGGTGTTTTGCAGTACGTCGTGATTCTCAGGCGACGTGTCCCAATGCCTAATCATAGCGATGGTACTGGCTCAAAAGCTGAGCCACCCCATCCTGGTTTTGTAAACAATTGTGCCAAGTTCCGCGATTCACATGGCTTTTTGACAGTGGGAATATGCGCCAATCAGCGCCGAAACCCGTTTTTGCGATACCACTCCAACAGGTGCCGATAGCCGGGCCAGAAGGGCGCGCGGGCGGTGCGTGGCTGGTTATTGCTGGTGGCGAGAAAGGGGATCGACCACAGGGCGAGGCGCCACGGGGCGATGCGGATGCGGGGTGGTTTCATGGGGTTTCCTTGGCGCGGGTTTGGCGGCGCAGTTTTAGCCAGCGGAAAACGAAGGGCCAGATTGGGGTCGGGAGGTGGATGAACAGGGCGGATTGCCACGGGGCGATGGCGAGACGCTGGATCAGATGGCGCGGGCGGGCGAGGTCGCGCCAGCGCAGGGGGGCGTCGAGCAGGTTCAGGGTGTGGTCGTGGCCAAAATCCTCGCTGTGGGCGAGGCGGGTCAGTTGGGTGACTTCTTCCCGGGTGGGGTAGATCACCATGCGTTCGATCAGGGCGCGGGCGTAGGGTTTCAGGTCGTCGAAGCCGAGTCCGGTGAGGGTCTGTATGGTAAGGAAATCAGGCTGTAGGGAGAGCACGCCGCGATGGAGTTCGGCAATCTTCGGGTTGCTGGCGAGTTCCTGCCGGCGATCCGGGCTGTCGTCATTCTTTAGCAGGGGCTCGATCCGGCCGTTGTGTTCGCGGTAGCCGAGGGTGGTGGCTTCGAGCGAGCGCGCGCCCTGTTCGAAGAGTTCCTCGAACTCGCCGGCGACTTTCCAGGTTTTCGGGTCGCGTCTGGCGTCGTAGAGAAGCCCTTCGATGTGGTCTGGGCCGTTGTCGTCGTGGATCTCGCCGACGTAGGCGAAGTAGTAGCCGAGCAGGCGCGGGAAGTCTTTACGCGTGCCGAAGGCGTCGCGCAGAAAGCGTTGGATGGTGCCGTTCCAGCCGATATCCACCAACGCGACGGCGGGATGCCCAAAAAAGCCGATCTGTTCCAGGTAGGCTTCGAGGTGGTCGCGCGCGCGTTGGCCGGCGGCGCGCAGGCGGGCATCTACCTCGGGGTCGGCAAGAAAGGCGCGCAGGCGCGGGTCGGCGGCGGAGGCGAGGGGCGCGCCAAGTTCTTTGAAGCCGTGGCGGCGTGCGCTGTCGCGGAAGTCATCGGGGTTCAGCGCGAAGGTTTTGAGGATGGAGAGCAAGCCTTGTTGCTTGGGGTTGAGCAGGGCGACCGCGGCTTGTTCCTCACGCATGCCGTTGGCGATCGCGGCGGCGGCGATTGCGCGGCGCGAGGCGTAGAGGTAGGCGGATGGCGGCAGTTGCGCGTGATCTGGGCGCTGCTGGTAGAGTTGGTGGAAGAGGTAGCCATCACGGGCGACGAAGAATACCTGTGCCGGGCGTTCGTTTCGCAGGCGCTCGACCAGGCCGGCGAGGAAGGCACAGAACACCGGGCCGAGCCGCCAGCGGCCATAGTCGAAGAAAAAACCAGGCTCATCGGGCATATCGGCGGATGGCGGGCTGTTTTCGAGGCAGTCGAAGAACCAGTTGCCGGGCCAGATCGCGCCGCGCTCGCGCATCTCCCAGGCGATGCGTTGACGCGCGCGGCGGCGCAGTTCAGCGGGTTCGCGCAGCCATACGCCGCGCACGCCGGCGCGGATAGGCGCGAGGTGGTCGGAGTGGGCGTTGTCGCCAAGGTGCAGGAGTTGATCGGCCTTCCAGCCGTGCTCGCTGAGCAGGTGTTCGAAGAGTTTTCCGGAGTGTTTGCATAGGCCGGTCTCGGAGGAGACGTGGACGGCGTCGAGCAGATCGAGCAGGCCGTTGGCATCGAGCAGGGCGCGGAGCTGGCGTTCGCCAAGGTACATATCGGAGGTGGCGATTACCGCGAGGCCGCGCGCGCGCAGCCATTCGAGCAGGGCGCGGGCGCCGGGCCGGGCGTAGAGCGCGCGTTGCTCCATCTCTTGCTCGATGGTCTGGATGGCGGCCTCGATGGTGGTGGCTTCGGTCCCGCTGAGTTGGGCGATGGCGCTGGCCCAGTCGCGCGCCAGTTCGTCGAAGTGGCATTCGCCATCGCCGCCGCCGATGCGCGCGGCTTCGCGCAGGCGCGCTTCGGCCTGTTCGCGCAGGGCATGCAGTTGGGCGCCGCCAAGTCCCAGGTGCAGGCGCTGCTCCAGCTCGCGCGCAACGGCTTGCTGGATGGCCTCGGGCGGCTCGACCCGGCGCGCCAGCAGGGTGTCGAATACATCGAAGGAGACCGCGGCCAGGCGGCCGCCCGCGGCCTCGATCAAGGGGCGCAAGGCGTCGAGCGAGTCGATGGTTTCGCCGGATGGCCTGCGAAGCCGCCGCCCCAGTGCGATCAGGCCGCGCGCGGGTTGCAGCAGGCGGTAGCCGAGGCGGAAGCTGGTGCTGTGCCGTATCGCTTCTGCCTCGGCGCGCGAGGCCGCCAGGCGGGCGCGGAGTTGGGCGAGTTCATCGTTCAGGGTCTGGAGATCTTGCTCTTTGGTGCGTAGTTCTTGATCCTTCAGGTAGATCCGGTGCCGGTAGACGCCTTCCAGCCAGCGTGCCTGTTCCCGCATTTGGTCGGCCAGCTGGGGGATCGCGCGCGCGGCGCTGGCGCTGGTCTGAATCGTCGCGGCCTGTTCGCGCAGCAGGTCCAGGGTTTCGTTGATTGCGGCGCTTGGCGCCTCGGTGATGGTGTTGCCTGCGTGCAGACGGTAGTCAAGCAGTTGTTCGCGCACCAGCCGGGTGGGGGCATGCAGCACGGCGCGCAGCGCGAAGTCGTAGTCGTGCACATAACGTTGCGCGCGGAAGCCGCCCAGCGCTTGGTACAGCGCGTGAGAAAAGAAGAGGTTGGAGGTGCCGATCAGCAGGTTTCCCGCGCACAGCGCGGTAAGCAGGTCGCCATCCGCGCTGTGGATGGCGAGCAGTTTTTCGTAGTGCGCCAGCCAGTCTTGGTTTTGTTGGCCGATCAATCGGACCTCAGTCGCCAACAGTTGGGGCTGTGCCGGGTCTTGCGCGGCGTCCAACAGGCGTTCGAGCCTTTCCGGGTGGTAGCGGTCGTCGGAATTCAGGATGCTCAGCCATTCACCGCGCGCCTGTTTCAGGCCCTCGTTCAGGGTGGCGTGCGCGCCCTGGTTATTGGTATGGCGCTGGGCGCGCAGGCGTGGATCATCGATGGATTGGATGATGCTCCAGGAATCGTCGCCCGAGGCGTCGTCGATGACGATCAGCTCCAGATCGGCCAGGCTTTGTTCCAACACGCTGGTGATCGCTTCCCCGATGAAGCGCGCGTGGTTGTAGGAGGGGATGACGACGCTGATGCGGGGCGTACTCATGCGCGGGCTCCCGGCGGTGGCCGGTCGAGGCCACGATAGCCGATGGCTTCGGCGACCTGGGGGCTGTCGATGGTCTCCTCGCCATCGAGGTCGGCGATGGTGCGCGCGACGCGCAGCACGCGGTGGTAGGCGCGCGCGGAGAGGCCAAGGCGCTCGATCGCTTGCAGCAACAGCCGGCGCGCGGCCTCGCTGGGGCGGCAGGATTGTTCCGTGGCGGCGGCGTCGAGGTGAGCGTTGAGGTGGCCCGAGCGCGCAAGCTGGCGCGCGCGGGCGCGCGTGACCCGTTCGCGCGCCTGGGCGCTGGTTTCGGCATCCGGATCCGGCGCCGCGCCGGCGAGCACTTCGGCCGGCACGCGCTGGACCGTGATATGGAGGTCGATGCGGTCCAGGATCGGGCCGGAGATGCGCTGGCGATAGCGCAGGATCTGGTCGGCGCTGCAATGACAGGGGTGGGGACCATCGTCGCCGTGATAGCCGCAGGGGCAGGGGTTCATCGCGGCGATCAACTGGAAGCGCGCCGGGAAGCTGGCCTGGCGCGCGGCGCGCGAGATCGTGACGCGACCTGATTCCAGCGGCTCGCGCAATACCTCCAGCACCTGGCGATTGAACTCCGGCAGCTCATCGAGGAACAGCACCCCGTTGTGCGCCAGCGAGATCTCGCCCGGCGCGGGTCGCGATCCGCCACCGACCAGGGCGACACCCGAGGCGGTGTGGTGCGGCGCGCGGAACGGGCGCTGGCGGAAGGCCGCCGGCTCGAACGGCTGGCCGCTGACCGAATGCAACGCCGCGGTCTCCAGCGCCTCGCCGTCCTCGAGCGGCGGTAGAATCCCGGGCAGGCAGGAGGCGAGCAATGACTTGCCCGAGCCGGGTGGACCGGACATCAGCAGATGGTGTCCGCCGGCGGCGGCGATCAGCAGTGCGCGTTTCGCCTGGGCCTGGCCCTTGACGCTCGCCAGATCGGGGTGAGACGGCGTGGCCGCGCGGCTGGGCTCGATCACGGGGGGGTGGGCGATCTGGCCGTTTTGCAGGAACTCGATCAGCTGCCCGAGATGGGCCAGCGGAAGCAGTGACAGACCCTCGACGAGATGCGCCTCGGCGGCGTTCGCCGCCGGCAGGATCAGCCGCCGTCCGGCATCGCGCGCGGCCAGCGCGACCGGCAGCACCCCCTCGATCGGACGCAGCTCGCCGGACAGCGCCAGCTCGCCGATCAGTTCGATGCGCTCGGGATGCTCGATGGCGAGCTGGCCGGAGGCGTGCAGGATGCCGGCGGCGATCGCCAGGTCGAAGCGACCGCCCTCCTTGGGCAGGTCGGCCGGCGCCAGGTTCACGGTGATGCGTCGCGCCGGGAACTCGCAGCCGCGGTTGATCAGCGCGCCGCGCACGCGATCGCGCGCCTCGCGCACCGCCATCTCCGGCAGCCCGACGATGTGAAAGGCCGGAAGGCCGTTGGTGAGCAGGGTCTCGACGGTGACCAGCGGCGCGTCCACGCCGTTGCCGGCGCGGCAGAACAGCGTCGACAGGGCCATTCAGCGCTTGTCTTCGGCCAGAGCGGCCTCCAGCTCGGCGACGCGCCGCTCCAGGGCTTCGAGCTTCTCGCGGCTGCGCGCCAACACGGCGCTTTGCACGTCGAACTCCTTGCGCGGCACCAGGTCCATGCGCGCCAGCGTGGCCTCGAGCAGATCGCGCAGGTTGAGTTCCACATGGCGGGGCAGGTCGCCGAGGCCCGGGGGCAGGGCGTCGGCCAGTTTGCGCGTGAATTCGTTGAGGATTTTGGCATCGATCATGGAAAGGCACCATAGCGAGTTGACGCCGGCCTGTCCAGATTGGGGAGCGAGGCGCCGCCTGTTGCACCAATCTGGAGCCGATGCACCACAATGCGCGCCATCTTGGTGCGGATGATCTCGCGTGGATTTCTTGACGCAGTAAAAAACTCCGCTAATTGCCTGATGAGAAAAGGCTACTTCAGTGTGGCACGAAAATTGCCTTAGCTTGCGGGAAGCTTGTCCTGTTCGTGGTTGATCGGGTTATCTGAGGTGTTGCAACCGGTTTTCCAGTGCTCTGAATCACAACGGACTTTCACCATGTTTCATTCATCCTGAGGAGTCTCCAATGACTTTCGACAAAACCCTCGTATGCGGCGCGGTACTCGCGTTGGCATCTGGTTCCGCGCTGGCGGATTTCTCCGCGAACGTCGGCCTCACCAGCAACTATGTGTTCCGCGGCCTGACTCAGACCGACAACGGCCCGGCCATCCAGGGCGGCTTCGATTACAGCCACGAAAGCGGCCTCTATCTTGGCGTCTGGGGTTCCAACGTCACCGGCTATGGTCCGGATAACTCGCTGGAGCTGGATCTCTATGGCGGCTGGGGCACCAGCTTCTCCGGTTTCGATATCGACCTGGGTTATCTGCGTTACCAGTATCCGAAGACCGACAACTCCGACAACAACACCGACGAGTTCCACATCGGCGTGAGCCGGGATTTCGGCATGTTGAGCGCCGGCTACACCCTGTACTACAGCCCGGATTTCTTCGGCGCCGGCGATGGCTACTACCATGATCTGGCGGTCGACGTGCCGCTGCCGATGGACGCCAGCATCGGCCTGCACTATGGCTTCACCCGCGTCGACGATGGGGACGACTACGAGGATTACAGCATCTCGATCGGCAAGTCCTTCGGCGGCTTCGATTTCTCGGTCGGTTACACCGATACCGTCAATCTGGACGGAGGCAACGACGACAACTGGATGTTCAGCGTCGGCAAATCCTTCTAAACCCGCATAACAAGCTGCTTCGGCCCGCGCCGTTGGCGGGCCGCTTTGAGGAGAAATCTTTATGAAACTCGTTTCCGCAATCATCAAGCCGTTCAAGCTCGACGACGTTCGCCAGGCGCTGTCCGACATCGGCGTGTCCGGCATCACCGTTTCGGAAGTCAAGGGCTTCGGGCGTCAGAAGGGCCACACCGAGCTCTACCGTGGCGCCGAGTATGTCGTCGACTTCCTGCCGAAGATGAAGCTCGAGGTCGCGATCGCCGCCGACAAGCTCGACGGCGTGATCGACGCGATCACCGAATCGGCGCGCACCGGCAAGATCGGCGATGGCAAGATCTTCGTCTCCGATCTCGAGCAGGTGATCCGCATCCGCACCGGCGAGTCCGGCCCGGAAGCGCTCTGAATCCTTGCCCCGACAATAACCGAACCAGGAGAATCCAAATGAAGACAATCAAGCGTGTTGGCGCGGCGATCGCCGCGTCGGCCATGGCCGTGTTGCCGTCCGTGGCGCTGGCCGAGGACAAGCTCAGCGCCGGCGATACCGCGTGGATGCTGGCTGCCACCGTACTCGTGCTGTTCATGACCATCCCCGGTCTGTCGCTGTTCTATGCCGGCATGGTGCGCGCGAAGAACGGCCTCTCGGTGATGATGCAGTGCTTTGCGATCACCGCGCTGATGACTATTTTGTGGGCCATCGCCGGCTACAGTATCGCCTTTGGTGGCCCCGGTGAATACTGGGGCGGCCTGAGCAAGCTGTTCCTGGCGGGCGTCACCGTGGACAGCCTCAGCGGCACCATTCCGGAGACGGTGTTCATGGTCTTTCAGATGACCTTCGCCATCATCACCCCGGCGCTGATCGTCGGCGCCTTCGCCGAGCGTATGAAGTTCTCGGCAATGCTCGTGTTCATGGCGATCTGGTTGTTGGTCGTCTATGCGCCGATCGCTCACTGGGTCTGGGGTGACGGCGGCTGGCTCGGCGGCAAGGGGATTCTGGATTTTGCCGGTGGCACCGTCGTTCACATCAACGCCGGTGTCGCCGGTTTGATCGCGGCGCTGGTAATCGGTCGCCGCAAGGGCTATCCGGGCACTGCGATGATGCCGCACAATCTGATGTTCACCGTGGTCGGCGCGGGCATGCTGTGGGTCGGTTGGTTCGGCTTCAACGCCGGTAGCGAACTGGCGGCCGATGGCGTCGCCGGCATGGCGATGGCGGTCACCCAGATCGCCACCGCGGCGGCGGCCTTGACCTGGATGTTCGCCGAGTGGATCGCTCATGGCAAGCCGAGCGTGCTCGGTATCGCCTCCGGCGCGGTCGCCGGCCTGGTCGCGATCACCCCGGCCTCCGGCGCGGTCGGTCCGATGGGCGCGATCGCGGTCGGCGCCGCTTCCGGCCTGGGCTGCTTCATCGCCGCGGTCAAGCTGAAGAAGGTCTTCGGCTATGACGATTCGCTGGATGCCTTCGGCGTGCACGGCGTCGGCGGCATCATCGGTGCGCTGTTGACCGGCGTGTTCTGCGCGCCGAGCCTCGGCGGCGCCGGCTTCGGCGACGGCATCTCGTCGATCGGCGGTCAGGTTGCGGTGCAGGCGCTGGGCGCCGGCGCGACCCTGGTCTACACCGCGGTGATGACCTTCATCATCCTGAAGGTGCTGGACCTGATCATGGGTCTGCGCGTTACCGACGAGCAGGAGACCGAGGGTCTGGATCTGGCGCTGCACGACGAGCGCGCTTACAACCTGTAAGCCGTGCGTGGTGGGCGGCCCGTTTTCGGGCCGCCATGCCGGAACGAGGAAAGGCGCCGAAAGGCGCCTTTCCTCGTTCCAGCGCCCGCCCGGGTGTCAGCCTTGCCCGGTTTCGCGCTGGAAGAAGGCCGGAGTCGCCATCGCCGCGCGATGGATCGCGGCGTTGTAGTAGCGGGTCTCGAATGGTTTGTTTTCCACGTCGTGTTCGCGAAAGTCCTCGAAGCCGCCAGCGCGTCGCGCGGCGGTCGCCGACCACCAGCCGGACGGGTAGACCGGCTGTGGAAAGAACAGTGTGTGCAGGTTGGCGAAGCCGGCGGCGCGCATCGCCTCGCGCATGCCGAGCAGGATCTCGCGGTCGACGATCGGTGATTCGCTCTGTTGCACCAGGATGCCGTCTTCGCCGAGCGCGCGCAGGCAGTCGCGGTAGAAGGATTCGGTGAACAGGCCTTCGCCCGGGCCGACCGGGTCGGTGCTGTCGACGATGATGAGGTCCAGGCCCGCCTCGGGTGCGTTCGCGATCCAGCGGATGCCGTCGTCGAACAGCAGCCGGGCGCGTGGATCGTCGTTGGCCTCGCACAACTCCGGAAAATGGATCTCCGAGAGACGCGTGACGCGCTCGTCGATGTCTACCTGGGTGACCTGTTCGATCTCCGCGTGGCGCAGCACCTCGCGCAGGGTGCCGCAATCGCCGCCGCCGATGATCGCCACCCGCCGCGGCGCGGGGTGGCAGTAGAGCATCGGGTGCGACATCATCTCGTGATAGAGAAAGTTGTCACGGCTACTCAACATCACGTAGCCATCGATCACCATCAGCCGTCCCCAGTCGCTGGTATCATAGATCTCGATCTTCTGAAACGGCGTCTGCTCGACATGCAGGCGCTCACGCACGCGCAGCGAAAAGGCACAGCCGGCTTGCTCGTGGATTTCGGTGAACCAATCTTCTGGCAGGGTCATGCGGGGCTCCGTGTGGGTCGGTGCATGGTCGGGATCTTGGGGTATTGTATACTCGTCGCCCATGGGTTTTCGGATTATCGAGACCGTTCCTCGCGCCCGTGGGCCAGGCGCGGAAACGAGTCATTGCCCATTCATGGCGAGTTTCGACAACGACGCCCACGGGTGCGAGGGGCGGTCGCCACGGCTGTTTCGCACATCGGAGGGCGACGGGCAGGGAACGCTCATCCCGGTGGGATAGGCGGATGCGCTGGTTTTTCGCTTCTTCGCGAGCGGCGGCGTCTATGATACTTTCCTTGTTCCTCAGGCGCCCCGGCATGGATTCGATGCAAACCATCCCTCAGACTTACGGGATCGCCCACTGGGGCGAGGGCCATTTCCTGATCGATGCGCGGGGCCGTGTGGCGGCGCGACCCGATCTCGCGCGCGATGAATTCATCGTGCTCACCGAGCTGGTCGATCGATTGCGCGAGCGCGGCGTGCGTCTGCCGGTGTTGGTGCGCTTCACCGATATTCTGCGCGCGCGCACGCGCGCCTTGTGCGCGGCCTTCGACGCGGCGGCCGTATCGCTCGGCTACGACGGTGGGCATACCGCGCTGTATCCGGTCAAGGTCAACCAGCAGCGCACCGTGATCGAATCGATCCACCGCGCCGGCGAGGGTCGCGTCGGACTCGAGGCCGGCAGCAAGCCGGAGTTGATCGCGGTGATGGGGATCGCGCGGCGGGGCGAGGTGGTGGTCTGCAACGGCTACAAAGACGCCGAATACCTGCGTCTGGCGCTGATTGCGCGCGCGCTCGGGCTGCGCGCCTACATCGTCATCGAGAAGCTCTCGGAGCTGGATCTGGTGCTGCGCGAGGCCGGGCGTCTCGGCGTGGCGCCGTTACTCGGCGCGCGCGTGCGCCTCGCCGCCTCGGCGCGCGGCAACTGGCAGAACAGCGGTGGTGAGAAGGCCAAGTTCGGGCTCTCCGCCGCGCAGTTGATCACTCTGTGCGAGCGTTTGGCCGCTCGCGGCCATCTCGACCGCCTGCGGCTGCTGCATGCGCATATCGGTTCGCAGATTCCGAACCTTGCCGATATCGAGCGCGGCGTCGCCGAGTTGGCGCGTTTCCACGCCGAGCTGCGCGCCCGCGGGGCGCCGCTCGATGTGGTCGATGTCGGGGGCGGCCTCGGTGTCGACTACGAGGGCACGCGCACGCGCAACTACTGCTCGATCAACTATTCGCTGGACAACTACGCCGCCGCGGTTTGCGGCGCGCTGGCCGCGTCATGTCGCGAGCATGATCTGCCAGCGCCGGAGATCTTTACCGAGTCCGGTCGCGCGATGAGCGCCCATCACGCAGTGTTGGTCACCGATGTCGTCGATCGTGAGATCGCGCCGCGGCCCGCTCCGCCGGAGCCGCTTGCCGACGACGCGCCGGCGGTCGCGGCGCTGGTCCGCCTTTACCACGAGATGGCGGAACGTTCGCCGATCGAGGTCTTCCATCTCGCCGGGCAGCTGCGCGACGAGGCGCTGCTGCTGTTCACCCAGGGGGTGTTGGATCTGGACCAGCGCGCGCGCGCCGAGCGCTGCTTCATCGCCATCGCCCAGCGATTGCGCGGGGTGTTGCGGCTGTCCTCGAGCAGCCAGCGCGCGCTGCTCGACGAGCTGCGCGAACGCCTTGCCGACAAGCTGTTTTGCAACTTCTCCCTGTTTCAGTCCATGCCCGATGTCTGGGCGATCGATCAGATCTTCCCGGTGATGCCGCTGCAACGTCTTGACGAAGCGCCGACGCGCGCCGCCATCGTCGAGGATCTGACCTGCGATTCCGATGGCATGATCGGCCGCTATGTCGATCAGGACGGGGTCGAGAACACCCTGCCGGTACACGATATCGCCGCCGGAGAACGCTATCTGCTCGGGGTTTTCCTGCTCGGCGCCTACCAGGAGATCCTCGGCGACATGCACAACCTGTTCGGGGATACCGACGCGGTCGACGTGGCCTTGGACCCCGCCGGCGGATACCGTATCGACGGGATCGAGCGTGGCGACCGCGTCGACGAGCTGCTCGCCTATGTCCATTTCGATATCGACGCGTTGCGCCGGACCCTGGCGCGGCGCGTGAGGGCTTCCATGGGTGACGGGCGCCGCGCGGCGGAGATGTTGCAATATCTTACCGCCGGCCTCGAAGGCTACAGCTACCTGAATGCCGAAAACGGGGAGAGGCGGTGACCGGGGGCGCGCCACGCATCACGCACTTCCTGGCATTGATCGCGTTGACGCTGATCGCGCTCGGGATGCTGCGCGCCGATCCCTTCTCCGGTGAAACCCTGGCGCCGTTCGATCTGCTCGTCCACCAGCCGGCGTGGCGGAACCTGGGAGTCCCGCCGCGGCTGGTGCATATCCAGCACTCGGACATCCTCGACTTCAAGTTGCCGGCCTGGCGCGAGCTGCGAGCTGAACTGCGCGCGGGTGGATCAGGCGCCTGGCTGCCGTCGATCGCGGCGGGGGCTCCCGGCAGCCACTTGCTGATCCGCTCCGCGTTGACGCCGGCATTCGCGGCCTATGCCTTTTTCGATGACGAAGGGCTCGGCCTTTACGCCGGCGCCTTGATCGATTTGCTGATCCTGAGTTATGGCGGCTATTTTCTGTTCCTGGCGTTGAGCCGCCGGCCGGCGGCGGCGCTGCTCGGCGCGGTGGTGCTGAGCTATTCCGGCTTCATCGCCGGCTGGTTTTACTGGCCGCATGTGAATACCGCGATCTGGCTGCCGTGGCTGCTGTATTTTGGCTTGCGCTATCTGGAGAGCGGGCGACGCTGCAATCTGCCATGGTTGGCGCTGGCCTCGACCGGGATGATGCTCGGTGGCTTCCCGATCGTCGTTGTCTATGCCTTGCTGGCTCTCGGGCTGCTCGCGGCGTTTCGATCGGGCGCTTTGCCGCTGAGCCGGCGCGAGCGGCTGTCGCGTCTCGCCGAACTCGGCTTGTTTCTGGCGCTGTCGCTCATGATGACCTTGTTCGCCATCGTCGCTTTGTGGGAATACCTGGGGCGTATCGATCTTTCGTATCGCCATGGTGGGACTGCCTTTCGTTCCTTGAGCGATCTGCGCCTGTTCCTGCTGCCGTTCAGCGATCCGCGGCTGTATGTCGAACGCAGCGTCTATGTCGGCCTGCTGCCGATCCTGGCGTTGGGCTTCGGTCTCTATCGAATGGTGCGCCGACGCGCCGACTGGCGCATCGCTTGGGCGCTGAGCCTGATCGCGGTGTCGCTGGTTTTCGCCTTCCAGCTTCTGCCCCGCGAATGCTTGTTGCGCGTGCCGGTGCTCGGCGACAATCCGTGGTCGCGCATGGTGCTGCTGATTGATCTCGGCCTGGCGACCCTGGCCGTGGTGTTTTACCAATATCTGTGGGAATGGACGCGGCCCCGGCTGTCGCGTTGGGGCTTCTGGTCGCTGATGGGGGGGCTGTTGCTGGCGCAGGTGGTCGACGAGGGCCGGGTGTTCATAAAACGGGTGGCGCCGGTGGATACGGCATGGATCTACCCGCTCACCGCGACCATCTCACGCATGCGCGAGGGGATCGCACCCTTGCAGAGCGTGCTGGCCGACCAGGGCTTTCTGGTTTCCGGAACCCTCGCCGCCTATGGCCTGCCGGAGTGGTTCGCCCATGAGATGCACACGCCGGCCGAGAAGCGCGCGTTGGGGCGATGGTTGGCTCGCGGTGCCTTCGTGACGCCGACGGCGGCGCGCTTTTCCTGTGGGCAGGTTCGTTTCAGCGGGCCGGGGCTGGACTACTTCGCGGTGCGCTATGTGGCCTGTACCCTTGCGCCGCCCGTCGAGCGCCTGTTGCTGGACACCGAGCAGGGTCCGCAAGAGGAAAGCGGTTGGAGCGCGCCGTTGGGAGGTTCCGGCGTCGTCCAGCATTTCCGTGTCGACGCGACCTTTCGTCCCGCGCGTTTTCGTCTCGCGACGGCTCCCGGCGGCGGGGATCCGATGAGCCTGAGCCTGTACCGGGAAAGCGGCGAGCGCCTGGGCCAGGCGGCCTGCCACGCGAGCGGCGGGGAGCAGGACTGCGTCTTCGCGCGGTCGATCGAGCTGACGCCCGGGGCTTACCGTCTGGTGGCGCGCTCGGCTGGGGCCGGGCCGCGCTTGGGCTATCGTCATCTCGACGCGGCGGGTGCGCGTCTGGAGACGGGGCGCGGCGTGCTCGAGGCGATGTTGCGGATGCGGGTTTACGCGCCTCCGCCAGCGCCGAAGCCCCTGCTTACGGCGGTGGAGAAGGAACGCTTCACCGAAAGTCGGCCGGAGCCGGGGATGCGCCTGCTCGAAAACCGAAACGTCACCGGCAGCGTCTATGCCCTGGGACGAGATGGCCGGCCCGACTATTCGCTCGCGCGCCTGGTGTCGGCGCGGCCAGAACGCCTGGAGATCGAATACCTTGGCGATCGGCCGGCATGGGTGGTTGCGCCGATGCGCTGGTATCCGGGCTGGCATGCCTGGGTGGATGGCCGGTCGGCTACGCTGTCGCGGTTTCTCGGGGTGATGCCGGCGCTGCATCTCGACGGGCCGGCGCGGGTCCGTCTGGCGTTTCGTCCGACCGGCCTCCCGGCTACCCTGATGATGAGTCTGGCGGCCTGGCTGGTTTGGGGGCTGGCGCTGTGGCGTTGGTGCCTGTCGAAGAAAAGGCCATCGGGGGCAGGTCTGTCAACACCAGGCAATGCGACAGGCCCTCGCTGACGCGCTGGATCGGCAGGGTTTCTCCAGCGCGCCAGCGCGCCAATGCGGCGGCTTTGGAGTCGCCGGTGGCGATCACCAGCATGCGCGCGCAGGCGCGCAGCGCCCGTGGCGCCAGACTGACGCGCTCGGGAGGCGGTTTCGGCGCGCCGTGCACCGGGACGACGAGCGCATCTTCGTCGGGCCAGGGCAGGCCGGGGAAGAGGCTGGCGGTGTGGCCGTCTTCGCCGATTCCGAGCAGCACCAGGTCGAACGGCAGTCGCGGCGCGATCATCCCGGCATAGCTTGCGGCGGCGGGTTCCGCGCCGAGTTCGGCCGGGATCGGATGATGCGCGCCGGCGCGCGCGGCCAGCCCGCTGTCCTCGACCATCCGGCTGTTGCGCTCGGGATGGTCCGTCGGCAGGCAGCGTTCGTCGCCGTAGTAAAGCGCCCAGCGCGACAGCCCGGACGCCCGGGCGGCCAGTTCGCGATAGATCGCGCGCGGCGTGGTGCCGCCGGCGAGGACGATGCGGAAACGCCCGCGCGCGGTGATCGCCTGGTCGGCGGATTGCAGGATTTCGGCGACGGCGGTTTCGCGTACCGCGTCGGCATCGGGAAGATGGCGCCAGCTGCTCATTTCTCCGGCTCCAGGTGATTACGCCAGCGGTGCTCCTCGCGATCGAAGATCCGGCGCACCTCTTCCGGTTCCCAATGGCCGGCCGGATAGGTCGGGATGTAATCGCGCTCGCTGGCCCAGACGCTGAGCACCGGGTCGACCACGCGCCAGGCCTGTTCGACCTCATCGTAGCGCAGAAACAGCGAGCGGTCGCCCTCGATGACGTCGAGCAGCAGCCCTTCGTAAGCGCCGGTCTTGTCGTGGTGCTCGCAGCGGTAGAGGGCGTCGAGACTGGTCTGGCGGGTGTTCATCTCCAGGCCGGGTTCTTTGATCGTCAGCTCCAGGCGCAGTGATTCCTCGGGCTGGATGCCCATCAGCAGCCAGTTCGGCGGCGGGTGGTCGATGTGTGATCCACGGAAGAACTGCTTCGGCGGCTGCTTGAAGCAGATCGAAACCGTTGCCAGGGCTTTCGGCAGCCGCTTGCCGGTGCGCAGATAGAAGGGTACGTCGCGCCAGCGCCAGTTGTCGATGTAGAGCTTCAGCGCGGCATAGGTTTCAGTGACGCTGCGCGGGTCGACGCCGGGTTCCTGGAGGTAGCCGGGCACCGGTTCGCCATCGACATGACCGGGGCCGTACTGGGCGCGAAAGGCGCGCGCATGGACCGCCGAGGGGTGGATCGGGCGGATCGACTTGAGCACCTTGACCTTCTCATCGCGCAGGTCGTCGGCGTCCATCGATACCGGCGGCTCCATCGCCACCAGCGCCATCAGCTGGATCAGGTGACTTTGCAGCATGTCGCGCAGCGCGCCGGTGTGCTCGTAGAAGGCCGCGCGCGATCCGACGCCGAGGGTTTCGCTGTGGGTGATCTGCACATGATCGACATAGTTGCGGTTCCACAGCGGTTCCAGCATCAGGTTGGCGAAGCGGAATACCAGCACGTTCTGCACCGTTTCCTTGCCGAGGTAGTGGTCGATGCGGTAGGTCTGGTCCTCGCGCAGGTGACGACTGAGACGGGCGTGCAGATCGCGCGCGCTGATCAGGTCATGGCCGAAGGGCTTCTCGATCACCACCCGGCGCCAGCCCTGCGCTTCGTCGAGCAGGCCGGATTTCCCGAGCGCGTCGACCACGGCACCATAGACCGACGGCGGCAGCGAGACGTAGAAGACGATGTCGCGGGGGTAGGCGTTGTCTTCGATCAAGGCGCCCAGCGCCTGAAAAGTCTCGTGCTGGCGAAGATCGCCCCGCAGGTAGCGCATGCGATCGAGAAAACGCGTCAACGACCCCGCCTCGGGCGGCTCGGGCAGGCGGCGGGCCAGGATTTCGCTGACATAGTCGCGCCAGCTGGCTTCATCGTATTCCTTGCGGCCGTTGCAGATCAGCCGCAGCCCGGGCGGCAGCAGCCCGGCCCGGTCGAGGTTGAACAACGCCGGCAGCAATTTGACCTGGGCGAGGTTGCCGCTGGCGCCGAAGATCACCAGGGTGCAGGGATCGGGCATCACGAGGCTTCTCCATCGGGCCGCTCGCCGGCGCCGAGTTCGAGGTAATCGATGCTGACGCGGTCAGCGGCGAGCGGGCGGAAGCGGTGGTCGGCGAAGGCGACATGATCGGGATGCTCGCGATAGCTGTCGATCACCGCCGGATGGCAGAAGCGGATCAGCCAGCTGTAGCGGTAGGCGGCGTCCTCGCGCACCGCCTCTCCGGTGAAGACCTCGAGCACCCCGGGGATGCGTGACAGCCGCTCGCGGCCGTCTTCGATCATCGCGTGGGTCTCGGCGTGGTCGGCGCCGGCCACGTTGTAGACGATCAGGTGTTCCACCGCGCGCCAGGCCGACGCCTCGGCCAGGACCTCGTCGGCGCGACCTGCCGCGCCCCACTGGCGGATGCGACGTTCGGTTTCGGCGCCGACGGCCTCGCGCACGCCGCGCGTCAGGCCGGTATAGCCGCCGGTGTCGGCCATCCGTTCCCGAATGCTCTCGGCGGCCGCGTCGGAGAGTGCGGTATAGTAGTTGATCTTGGCGACGCCATGGGCGATGAGGCGGGAGAACTGCTCGTCCGACAGGCCGGTGCCGCCATGGATCACCAACGGGATGCCGAGAGCCTCGTCGATCTCGCGCAGGCGCTCGAAATCCAGGCGTGGCTCGCCGCGCATGCGCCCATGCACGGTGCCGATTGAAACGGCGAGAAAATCCACCCCGGTGCGCTCGACATAGGCGCGGGCTTCCGCAACCGTGGTGTAGGCCACCTCGCCGGGATGGCGTTCGGCGTCCTCGCCCTCTACCCCGGGGACATAGCCGAGTTCCCCCTCGACCGGCACGCCGCAGCCATGCGCCATGGCGACGATCTCGCGCGTGCGCGCGATGTTCTCTTCCAGTGGCTCGTGCGAGGCGTCGACCATCACCCCGTTGCAGCCCAGATTGATCGCGCGTTCCGCCGATGCCAGGTCGGCGCCGTGGTCGAGGTGGATCGCCACCGGTACCCGCGCGCGCCGGGCCGCGGCGACCACCGCCGGCATCAACAGTTCGAAATCGAAGAATTCGAAATGGGACTCGGCCAGGCTCAGGATGACCGGCGCGCGCGCTCGTTCGGCGGCATCGACGATGGCCTGGAGAAAATCGACGCTGACGAGATCGAAGGCGCCGACCGCATAAGCATTGCGGTAGGCATGCGCGAGCAGGTCGTGCATATGGACCAGGGGCATGGAAGAGACTCCGTACTATTGAAATGAAGCGGCACGATTCTACCGCAGCGGACGGCCGAAAAACGCGGTTTCTCGCGCGCCTTTCCCGGGCCCGTCCGCCGCGGTGTCGGTCCGCCGCCACATGGCGCTTCGAACAGGCTGTGTTAGACTTTGTTTTATCGTAACCTCGACTACACTTGACTGGCATGAGCGACAAGAAAGACAGCCGACAGGATGGCGATATCTCGGTACAGGAAGCGCGTCCCAAGCTGAAAAGGCCGCCGCTGTACAAGGTATTGCTGTTGAACGATGACTACACGCCAATGGAATTCGTCGTCGAGATCCTCCGTCGTTTCTTCGGCATGGACGAGGAGAAGGCCACGCGCATCATGTTGCATGTGCATACCCGCGGCATGGGCGTGTGCGGCGTGTTTCCGCGTGATATCGCCGAGACCAAGGTGACCCAGGTCAATGAATACGCACGCGAGAATCAGCACCCGCTGCTGTGTACGATGGAGGTCGCCTGAGCGCGGCGGAGGATTTCCCCAAGGAAGCGGGTTTCTGGCCGATGCAGTAATCGACGGCCTTGTGTGGTCAGACTGGAAGGGGTGGGTTCAGAGGCTTCTCTCTGACCCCGCATCCGCCACGACAGCCGCTGTATATGAGTAAGAGAGGTAGAGGCGCATGTTAAGCAAAGAACTCGAGTACACGCTCAACCAGGCGTTCAAGAGCGCGCGCGAGTTGCGCCATGAATTCATGACCGTCGAGCACCTGCTGCTGGCGTTGCTCGACAATCCTTCGGCGGCCGAGGTGTTGCGCGCCTGCGCGGCCGATATGGAGGCCTTGCGCGCCGAGCTGGTCAGCTATCTCGACGAAACCACCCCGGTACTGCGCGAGGGCGACCCACGCGAGGCGCAGCCCACGCTGGGCTTTCAGCGGGTGTTGCAGCGCGCGGTGTTCCAGATCCAGTCTTCCGGCAAGGAAGGCGAGGAAGTCACCGGCGCGAACCTGCTCGTCGCACTGTTCAACGAGCAGGATTCCCAGGCGGTTTACCTGCTCGACAAGCAGGACATCACCCGGCTCGACGTGGTCAACTACATCGCACACGGCATCTCCAAGGTGCGCGACGACAACGAACTTCCCGGCATGTCATCCAGCACCGACAGCGGCGAGAACGCCGACAGCGCGGCCAACGCCAGTCCCTTGGAAACCTACGCCACCAATCTGAACGAACTGGCGCGCGCCGGCAAGATCGACCCGTTGATCGGACGTACCCACGAGATCGAGCGCACCATCCAGATCCTGTGCCGGCGGCGTAAGAACAACCCGCTGCTGGTCGGCGAGGCCGGCGTCGGCAAAACCGCGATCGCCGAAGGGCTGGCGAAGAAGATCGTCGACGAGGAGGTGCCCGAGGTGCTCGAGGGCCATGTCATCTACTCGCTGGACCTCGGCGGGCTGGTGGCCGGAACCAAGTATCGCGGTGATTTCGAGAAGCGCCTGAAAGCTGTTATCGGGCAGTTGAAGAAAGAGCCGCATGTCATTCTTTTTATTGACGAAATACATACCATTATCGGGGCCGGCGCGGCCTCGGGCGGGGTCATGGACGCCTCCAACCTGATCAAGCCGATGCTGGCCTCCGGGGAGATGCGTTGCATCGGCTCGACCACCTACCAGGAATATCGCGCGATCTTCGAGAAAGACCATGCGTTGGCGCGGCGCTTCCAGAAGATCGACATCGTCGAGCCCAGCGTCGATGAAACCGTCGAGATTCTGCGTGGCCTGAAGTCCCGCTTCGAGGAGCATCACGATATCCGTTATACCAGCAAGGCGCTGCGTACCGCCGCCGAGCTCTCGGCCAAGTACATCAACGACCGCCATCTGCCGGACAAGGCGATCGACGTGATCGACGAAGCCGGCGCCAGCACGCGCCTGAAAGCCCCGTCGAAGCGCAAGCGCACGATCGGCGTCGGCGATATCGAACGGGTCGTCGCGAAGATCGCCCGCATCCCCGAGAAAAAGGTCTCGCGCAGCGACAACCAAGCGTTGAAAAACCTCACGCGTGACTTGAAGATGGTGGTCTATGGTCAGGATGAAGCGATCGAAACCCTGGCATCCGCGATCCGCATGAACCGTTCCGGCCTCGGCAACGAGGGTCGCCCGGTCGGTGCCTTTCTGTTCGCCGGTCCCACCGGCGTCGGCAAGACCGAGGTGACGCGGCAGCTGGCCCGCATTCTCGGTCTCGAGCTGATCCGGTTCGACATGTCCGAGTACATGGAGCGGCATACCGTTTCGCGCCTGATTGGCGCGCCGCCGGGCTATGTCGGCTTCGACCAGGGCGGCCTGCTCACCGAGCAGATCACCAGGCATCCGCATTCCGTGTTGTTGCTCGACGAGATCGAGAAGGCGCACCCGGATGTCTTCAACCTGCTGTTGCAGGTCATGGATCACGGCACGCTTACCGACAACAATGGGCGCAAGGCCGATTTCCGTAACGTGACGATCATCATGACGACGAACGCCGGCGCCGCCGATATGGCGCGCCCGTCGATCGGTTTTACCTCCCAGGATCACAGCAGTGACGGCATGGAAGCCATCCGCAAGCTGTTCACGCCGGAGTTCCGCAACCGTCTCGATGCGATCGTGCAGTTCGCTCCGCTGGCGAAGGAATCGATCGGCAACGTGGTCGACAAGTTCCTGTTCGAGCTGGAGGCGCAACTGGCGGAGAAGCAGGTGACCCTGAGCGTGGAGGAAGACGCCCGGGCCTGGTTGGGCGACAAGGGTTACGATGCCAAGATGGGCGCGCGGCCGATGGCGCGGGTGATCCGCGATCAGATCCGCAAGCCTCTGGCCGAGGAATTGCTGTTCGGCAAGCTCGCGCGCGGAGGGCATGTCAATGTCCGGGTCAGCGACGGTGAACTGGTGTTCGATATCGTCGAGAAGGCGGGGCAGGCCGATAAATCAGCCGTTTGAGGGCGGGCGGCAGGAATCCCGCCTGCCGGATCGCGCCGGCGGTCGGAGAGAAAAGGGTGGGCGCTGTTTCCTCAACGCGCGCGGTAGGTGATGCGGCCCTTGCTCAGATCATAGGGCGTCAACTGCACGGTGACCTTGTCTCCGGTCAGGATGCGGATGTAGTGTTTGCGCATCTTGCCCGAGATATGCGCCGTGACCACATGCCCATTCTCCAGCTCCACGCGGAAGGTGGTATTCGGCAGCGTATCGATCACGGTGCCTTCCATTTCGATAAAATCTTCTTTTGCCATCTCTCGTCGGTTTCTTTGAGTTGAGTAACACGCTAAAGCGCGCGGAGTATAGCATATCGGCCCACGGCCGAGCCCGGAATTGTTACCCGGCCAGCGCATGCGAGCTGTTTTTTTACCCGCATAAAAAACGCTGAACCCCTGGGGTTGGCGGCTGTGCTACTGTAGCACGGATTTGTTCCGCGGTGACGGTCTGTCCGCTTCCGCGCGCCCTTCCAAATATCTCGAAAGGAGAGTAGTCGAATGATTAATCCGGTTGGTTCCGACGAGCTCAAGCCGCTGTTCGTTTACGACGTCAATCAGCACGAGGCCTTGATGAAGGAGGCCGAGAACCTGCCTTCGCTGCTGTTGACCTCGCAGGCGGCGGCCAACGCGGTGATGCTGGGCTCGGGGTACTTCAGCCCGTTGCCGGGCTATATGAACGTTGCCGATTCGCTTGGCGCGGCCGAGAAGATGGTACTGACCGATGGCTCCTTCTTCCCGGTGCCGGTCATGAACCTGACCGAGAGCGTCGATGGCATCGAGGGCGCGAAGCGCATCGCGCTGCGCGACCCCAACGTAGAGGGCCATCCGGTGCTCGCGATCATGGATGTCGAGAACATTGAAGAGGTCAGCGACGAACAGATGGCGCTGATGACCGAAAAGGTCTATCGCACCACCGACCCGGAGCATCCGGGCGTGGCGGCGTTCAACAGCCAGGGTCGTTTCGCGCTCTCCGGCCCGATCCAGGTACTGAATTTTTCGTATTTTATCACCGATTTCCCGGATACCTTCCGCACCGCGGTCGAGATCCGCAACGAGATCAAGGAGCGCGGCTGGAACAAGGTCGTGGCCTTCCAGACCCGCAACCCGATGCACTTGGCGCATGAGGAGCTGTGCCATATGGCGATGGATCGCACCGGCGCCGACGGCCTGGTGATCCACATGCTGCTCGGCAAGCTGAAGCCGGGCGATATCCCCGCGCCGGTGCGTGACGCGGCGATCCGCAAGATGGTCGAGCTGTATTTCCCGCCGAACAGCGTGATGGTCACCGGCTATGGTTACGACATGCTCTACGCCGGTCCGCGCGAGGCGGTGCTGCATGCCTACTTCCGCCAGAACATGGGCGCGACCCACTTCATCATCGGACGCGACCATGCCGGTGTCGGCGATTACTATGGCGCCTTCGACGCGCAGACCATCTTCAAGGAGGAGGTGCCGGCCGGCGCCTTGCAGATCGAGATCTTCGAGGCCGATCACACCGCCTATTCGAAGAAGCTGAACAAGGTCGTGATGATGCGCGAAGCGCCGGACCACAGCAAGGAAGACTTCGTGCTGCTGTCGGGCACCAAGGTGCGCGAGATGCTCGGCCAGGGCATCGCGCCGCCGCCGGAGTTCTCGCGTCCCGAGGTGGCGAAGATCCTGATGGACTACTATCAGTCGATCAACAAGTAAGCCCTGGGAATCGTCTTTCAAGACGCAATAAGCCCCCGCTGGTCGGGGGCTTTTTCGTATCGCCTCCGCGCGTTGCTGGATCGCGCTATCGGGCAGGCCGGGCCCGTGCCTTGCGTTCCGCCGGATAGCGTTCCCGCAGTCGCCGCGCCGCCTCCATCAGGTTGCGTAACGCGGGTTCCACCTCGTCCCAACCACGCGTCTTGAGTCCGCAATCCGGGTTCACCCACAAGCGTTCGGCGGGGATCCGGCGAAGCGCCTGTTCGAGCAGTTCGAGGATGGCGTCGCTGGAAGGGATGTTCGGTGAATGGATATCATAGACGCCGGGGCCGATCTCGGCCGGGTAGTCGAAATCGACAAAGGCGTCGAGCAGTTCCATGCGCGAACGCGAGGTTTCGATGGTGATGACATCGGCGTCCATCGCGGCGATGGCCTCGATGATGTCATTGAATTCCGAGTAGCACATGTGGGTGTGGATCTGAGTGGCGTCGGCGACGCCGCCGGCGGTCAGGCGGAAGCTGCCGATGGCCCACTCCAGGTAGGCGGGCCAGTCGCCGCGTCGTAACGGCAGGCCTTCGCGCAGCGCGGCTTCGTCGATCTGGATGACGCGGATGCCGGCGGCTTCGAGATCGCGGACCTCGTCGCGCAGCGCCAGCGCAAGCTGGCGACAGCTGTCGGCGCGCGGCTGGTCGTCACGCACGAAGGACCAGTTCAGCAAGGTCACCGGGCCGGTCAGCATCCCTTTCATCGGCTTCTCGGTGAGCGCTTGCGCATGACGGATCCATTCGACGGTCATTGCGCGCGGGCGGCTGACGTCGCCGAACAGAATCGGTGGTTTGACGCAGCGCGTGCCATAGGATTGCACCCAGCCGTAACGGGTGAAGGCGAAGCCGTCGAGCTGTTCGCCAAAATACTCCACCATGTCGTTTCGCTCCGGCTCGCCATGCACCAGGACGTCGAAACCCAACTGCTCCTGGAAGCGCACGACCCGGGCGATCTCGGCGCGCATCTGCTGCCGGTAATCGGCTTCGTCGAGCGTGCCATGGCGGTATTCGGCGCGCGCGCGGCGGATCTCGGGGGTTTGCGGAAAGGATCCGATGGTGGTGGTCGGGAAGCGCGGCAGCGCCACCTGCCGCGCGCGCCGGACGGCATAGGGGTTTGTGCGTTCGGCCATCTCCGGGGTCACGGCCTCGAGGCGCGCGCGCACCGCGGGGTTGTGGATGCGGCGCGAGGCGTTCCGGCTGGCGTGGGCCGCGCGCGAGGCGGCGAACAGCGCATCGCGACGTTCCGGCGGGCCGTCCAGGGCTTCGCGCAGGCGCGAAAGTTCGTCCAGCTTCTGGACGGCGAAGGCCAGCCAGGAACGCAGTTCTTCGTCCAGCTCGGACTCGCTGTCGAGATCCACCGGCACATGCAGCAGCGAGCACGAGGGCGCCAGCCACAGCCGTTCACCGAGGCGTTCCCGCGCGCCATCCAGGCGTTGGACGAGGCGGTCGAGGTCGGCGCGCCATACGTTACGGCCGTCGATGACGCCCAGCGACAGGATGCGGTAGGCGGGCAGGTGGTCGAGCAGCATCGGCAGCTCGTCGGCGGCGCGCGTGATGTCGACATGGAGCGCCTCGATCGGCAGTTGGGTGGCCAGGCGCAGATTGTCCCGTAGCGGCCCGAAGTAGGTCGTCAGCAGGATCTTGAGCGGCGTGGAATGGAGCCGCGCATAGGCGCTTTCGAAGGCTTGACGCCATTGGGGCGGCAGATCCAAGGCCAGCGCCGGTTCATCGAGCTGGACCCATTCCACGCCTTGCCCGGCAAGCCGTTGCAGGATCTCGTGGTAGGTCTCGATGAGACGGTCCAGCAGGCTCAGACGATCGAAATCGGCGCCTTCGGGTTTGCTCAACCATAGCCAGGTGACCGGACCGGGCAGCATGGGTTTGAGCCGTTGGTGGCCGTATTCGCGCGCTTCGCGCAGTTCGTCGAAGAGTTTTTCGCTGGCGATGTGGAAATCTTGCCCGGGGCGAAGCTCGGGCACAATGAAGTGATAGTTGGTATCGAACCACTTGGTCATCTCGCCGGCGGCCACGTCGTTTCCTTCCGCGTCGCGTCCGCGGGCGATGCGGAACGCGGCCTCGGCGGGATCCAGCTTCGAGAGATCGCCGAAGCGTTCGGGCGTGGCGCCGAGCAGCAGGCTGTGATCGAGCAGGGTGTCGTAGAACGAGAAGTCGTTTACCGGCAACAGATCGAGGCCGGCATCGGCCTGTTGTTTCCAGTGGCGTTGGCGCAGTTCAGCGCCGGTTCGATGCAATTTATCGAGCGAGATGTCGCCGCGCCAGTAGCGCTCGATCGCGAATTTCAGCTCGCGTTTCGCGCCGATGCGGGGAAAGCCCAGGTTGTGCAGTAGAGGCATGTTTCGTTCGTCCCTTGGTCAGAATGGAGGCGCGCATTCTGCCGCCGAACGAACATCAGTACAATTGATGAATTATCAATTCATCATGAGTGAAAGTAATGCATAGGCGGTCAGTTCAGGTGATGAAGGTCAGCCAGCCGCTTAGAGCGCGACGAAAATCCGCCAACGGAATCTCCACCCCCCGATCGTCTCCGCCGTGGCTTTCGACCAGTGTGGCGCCGCTTTCACGCAACGTCAGTTCATGGGCGTTGCCGGTGAATTCATAGCGCCCGAGGGCGCCGCGCGCGACCTCGTCGGCCATCTCCAGCAGTTCACGGGCGATGATCGCATCGTCCTGGATGTCGCTTTGCAGGAAATCGGCCAGCACGCGCTGTTTGCCTTCGCCCGTGGCGATCGGCGCGCCGTCTTTGTCGCGTGAAAACTGCATCGTCATGTTCAGTTCCTGATATAGATCGGGTAAGCGGTATTGATGCCGCCACGGCGGCTGGTGTATCCCTCGATCGGGAAGCCAAGCCCGGAGGGGCCGCGCCAGGGTCGCGAGCGACGTTTGTCGCGCTTGCGCCAGGCATGCAGGATGGCGTCGATCACCTGTTTGTGACTCAGGCGATCGGGAAACAAGGTGGAGAACTTGCTCTTCCAGCGTTTCTCGCGGCGGTCATAGATCTCGACCTGGGCGGTGTAGACGCCGGCCTTGTTCGGCCGGCTCTTGATGCGCTTCACGCGCGCGTTGCGTGGGTTCTTGCCGCCGGGTCGGGCGTGAAAGCCGGTAGGCTTGCCGCGCCGGTTGATCTCGCCCTGGAAGATATGGGTGAGATTGATCTGCGGGCGGGTCTTGGACCAGCCGCGCCATGCATCGGGTTGATTGCGCGCGCCGGCCGGGCTGCCGAGCAGCAGCGCCAGGGCAATGAGAATCCCGGTGAAAAAAGGCTTGTGCTTCATGCTGGATTTCGATGTGGCTTGCGGATGAGGCGGCTTATTCTAGCAGACTGACGAAGCGCTTGAATTTTCCATCGTCCATTCCCATATGGAAAAAGAGTGAAATCAGGAGTCCGCCATGCAAGTGCAACCGCCCAATGTCGCCGGGATGTTCTATCCCGACGATCCCTATACGCTGAAACGCGAGCTTCACCAGTTTCTGAGTCAGGCCGACCGCGAGGTTCCGGGCAGGGTGAAGGCGATCGTCGCGCCTCACGCCGGTTACATCTATTCGGGTCCGGTGGCCGCGAATGCCTACCATGCACTGGCGGCGGTGGCGCCGCGCATCCGCCGCGTGGTGTTGTTGGCGCCGTCCCACCGCTATGGTTTTCGCGGTTTGGCGACGAGCAGCGCGGATGCCTTCCAGACGCCGCTTGGCGCGGTGCCGGTCGACAAGCAGGCGGTGGCGGCGATCGCCCGTCTGCCGCAGGTACAGCTTGCCGATCAAGTCTTCGTCGGCGAGCATGCGCTGGAGGTGCAACTGCCGTTTCTCGAAACCGTGTTGGAGGATTTCGAACTCGTGCCCTTGATCGTCGGCGATGCGACGCCGGAAGAGGTTGCCGAGGTGCTGGAACGGCTGTGGGGTGGCGATGAGACCCTGATCGTGGTCAGCTCGGACCTGAGCCATTATCACGACTATGACAGCGCGCGGGCGCGTGACCGCCTGACCGCGGAGCACATCGAACATCTGGAATCGGAGCGCATTCGCGGTGAGGACGCCTGCGGCGCGCGGCCCCTCAACGGGCTGCTGCTGGCGGCGCGCCGGCACGGCCTGAAGGCCCATGTCGTCGACCTCCGTAACTCGGGGGACACCGCCGGTGACAAGGATCGCGTGGTCGGTTACGGCGCTTTCGTGTTTACCGAGGAGTGAGAAACGCCATGAGCAGCCAAACCGAGGACCGCTATACGCCGGAACAGAAAGCCACCCTGTTGCGCGTGGCGCGGAAGAGCATCGAGCACGGTCTTCAGAGCGGGCGACCGCTGCCGGTGGATGTGAACGCCTTCGACCCGCCGTTGCGCGTGCCCCGCGCAAGCTTCGTCACGCTGACCCAGAACGGTCAGCTGCGCGGTTGTATCGGGCACTTGCAAGCGGTGCAAGCACTGGTCAGGGATGTCGCCGAGAATGCCTTTGCCGCGGCGTTCAACGATCCGCGTTTCAACCCGCTGAGCGCCGACGAGCTGCCGCGTACCCATATCGAGATCTCGATCCTGAGCGAACCGCGGCGGATGAAGGTGGACAGCGAGGTCGATCTGCTACGGCAATTGCGGCCCGGCGTCGATGGATTGATCCTGGAGGATGGACCCTATCGCGCCACCTTCTTGCCCACCGTGTGGGAGCAACTGCCGGATCCGGGCGAGTTCGTCGCGGCGTTGAAGCGAAAGGCCGGCATGCCACCGGGCCACTGGTCCGACAGCATGCGCGTATCGCGCTACCACACCGTCACCTTCGAGGAATGAGTTCAGGAACGCGGCGGCGATGGTGGGTTCGGCGAGTTCGGCACCAGGCCGATCTCGTCCCCGCCATCGACGCGCGTGAACGGCTCGGCGAACTGCTTGTTGACCGTTATCCGCACATGGTCGTCGCTCAGCAGATAGGCCCGGATCGGGTACTGGCGGCGCAGCCAGGCAAGCAGATCCGTGACGGTTTCCACATTCGGAGGAATCTTCCTTTCTTCTGATTCCTTGCCAAGTTTCTGCGCCAGGTAGTTGAAATACAAAATCCTTATCGTTCTTTCCCCATCCGTCTTGGGATCTCGACGGTAGCCGATCTCTTCGAGGCGGCGGAGGTAATCGGCCCAGTTGGCCTCCTGGTTCTCGCCCAGCTCGTAGAGCGTATCCCAGGAGTAGATGCTGGTATCATGCCCATCGTCGAAGACGATGCGGATGGCATAGCCGCCTTGCGGTTCGATGGCCTCGATATTGACCCGTTCCTTGCCGGTGACCGGGGTATCCATCGTGCGTACCTCCGCGGCGCGCGAGAACACCCGCAGGTACTCGCAGGGGTAGTCAAAGCGCCGGCCGTTGTCGAACGTGATCGACAACAGGCGCGACTTCTTGTGCAAATTGATCTCGGTTGGCAGATGCTCGGCGTGTTCTTTCATGTTTGAAGTTCCGCGATTGAGAGGGGCGGCATTATACTCGTCGCCTATGGGTTTTCGGGTTTTCGAGACTGTTCCTCGCGTCCGCGGGCCAGGCGCGGAGACGAGTCATAGCCCATTCCATGGCGAGTTTCCGCAACGACGCCCACAGGTGTGAGGGGCGGTCGCAGTGGCCGAAAATCCATGGGCGCCGAGTATATTGCATCCGGTGCGATTGCCCGGGCCGCAAGAAGCCGCGCCGGGGATCGGTCAGGGCTTCCTTCCTGGCCTTATTCCCCCGGTACTTTCAGCAGCGTCAGGATGTCGTCCGCCGGCATCGGGACGTTCAGCAGGTTGCCTTGGATCTCGTCGCATCGGTGTTCGCGCAGGAAGTCCATCTGCGCGCGGCTTTCGACGCCCTCGGCGATGACATGCAGGTTCAGACTGTGTCCCATGGCGATGATCGCCGCGGCGATGGCCGCGTCGTTGGCGTCGTCCGGGATGTCGGTGACGAAGGAGCGGTCGATCTTGAGGCGTTCGACCGGAAGGCGCTTCAGGTAGCTGAGCGACGAGTAGCCGGTGCCGAAGTCGTCGATGGCGAGATGGAAGCCCATGCCCGAGAGCCGTTCCAGGGTGTCCGACATCTGCTGGGTGTTCTCCATCAGCGCGCTTTCGGTGATCTCGAGTTCGATCCGCGACGGGGCGATCTCGAAGTAGTTCAGGACATCGTCGAAGGTTTCGGCAAGGCCCTTGCGGGAGAGCTGGATGGCCGAGATGTTGATCGCCACGCGGAGTTCGTCCAGCCCCTGCTTGCGCCATGCGACGATATCCCGGCAGGCGTGGTGCAGCACCAGTTCGCCGAGTTGATGAATCAAGCCAGTGTTTTCGGCGATCTTGATGAATTCCTCGGTCGGCACCTGCCCGAGTTCGGGATCGAACCAGCGCGCCAGGGCCTCGACGCCGATTACCTGATTGTCCGCGAGACGGTATTGGGTTTGGTAGACCACGCTGATGCGGTCCTCGTCGATCGCGCGGCGCAAGGCATTCTCGATCGCCAGCCCTTGGGACACCGGCTCGCTCATCGAAGGATCGAAGAGTTGGTAGTTGTTGCCGCCGAGATCCTTGGAACGATACATTGCGGTATCGGCGTGTTTCAGCAGTTCGTCGGGGGTGTTGCCATGGTCGGGGTAGAGCGCGATCCCGATGCTGGTGGTCAGAAAGAGTTCGTGGTCACCAGCCTTCACCGCGGAGTTCAACGCATCGAGGATCTTGCTGGCGATCAGCGCGATGTCATGACGGCTCTGGATGTCCTGCAGAATGATCGTGAATTCGTCGCCGCCGAGGCGGGAGAGGGTATCGGTCTTGCGCACGCAGGCATTGAGACGCTCGGCGACCACCTTCAACACCTCGTCGCCGACGCCGTGGCCCAGGGTATCGTTGATGTTCTTGAAGCGGTCGAGATCGAGAAAGCATACCGCCAGCCGGGTGCCGCGCCGCGCCGCCTGATTCAGCGCCAGTTCGAGGCGGTCGTTGAACAGCTGCCGGTTCGGCAGGTTGGTGAGGACATCGTAGTAGGCGAGGCGGTGCACCTGGTCCTGGATGCGCTGCTGATGGGCGACGTCCGAGAACAGGCAGATATAGTGCATGGGTTCGCCGCGCGCATCGCGCACCACCTTGATGTTCAGCCATTCCGGCGCGACGCTGTTGTCGGCGCGCCGGCTCCAGACCTCGCCCTGCCAGCGTCCGATGCGGCTGATCTCGCGGAACAGGTCGACGAAGAATTCCTTGCCGAGATAGTGCGATGTGAGTTCATCGATGGGCAGGCCGATCAGTTCCTCGCGGTCGTAGCCGCTGGTGTCGAGAAAGGCGCTGTTGACCGAGCGGATGGTGCGATGAGGATCGGTGATGACGATGCCCTCGAGGGTGTTTTCGAAAACCGTGCTGGCCAGTTTCAGTTCGTCGCGCGCCGCCAGCGCCTTCCACATCATCACGATGGCGAGCAGGGTGCAGATCGTCAGGATCAGCACGTAGACCTGCATGCCGACAATGCACGCTGATTCCTCCGGGCAGTTGAACGGTCCGATCCCAAGACGGCTGGCGAGCGAGACCGCAAAGGCATCCAGGGCGAGGATGGCCAGCGGCTGCCGGCTGCTGAAGCGATACAGCGCCCACATCAATGGCGAGGCCATCAGCATGCCGAACGCCACCGCGAGCTGGTTTCCCGAACTGGAGAGCAACAGATACAGGCACAGCAGGTTGAGAAGGTGCAACGATGCGGTTTCCAGGCGACCGCGCGCGGGTTGTTCCGGTGGCGGGTTCCACAGCACGATCAACAGCGGCGCCACGCTGAGCGTGCCGGTCGCCTGCGCCAGAACCTGGGTGACCCAGGGCCCGAATCCCGCCGCCGTTGGAAGCGCGCCGGCGCCCGCCAACGCCAGAATCCGGGCGCCGGCGAGCGCGAACGGCACGACCGCGCCGAACAGCAGCAGAAACAGCCCAAGGAGACGGAAGCCGGAACATGGAGCGCCGGTGCGCAGAAAGCGTTTTGCCAGCCAGTGGCCCAGCCCCAGGCCGAGCAGGGCGCCGGCGGCGGCGAACAGCCCGTCGGTCAGACCGTGGGGCCTGAGGATCCATTCGCCGCCGATGACCGCCGCCGCCAGCGCCGGCCAGACGCGCGCTCCGCAGACCACCAGGCCGGCAATCGCGACGCCGGTGGCGGGCCACCACAACGGATAGGCCGGCTGACGCTCTTGCAACCACCAGGTCAACAGCATGGCCAGCAGGTAGAGGACGGCGACCGTCGCCTGTCTTGCGGGCGGACAGGGCGGATGCGCCGCAGCGGTCCTCATGGGCATGTCGTACCCCGCTTCAGCCGGATGTGTCATTGGGCCGCGTTCCCTCGCCTGAAAAACTGCGTAGAATAGCCCGATCGCGCGAGGCCGCGCTTTCGGACGACGATTTCCCCATGGACAAGCCCCCTTTCATTCTGGTCGATGGTTCATCCTACCTGTTTCGTGCCTATCATGCCTTGCCCCCGCTGACCAACCGCAAGGGCGAGGCGACCGGCGCCACGGTCGGCGTCGTCAACATGTTGCGGAAACTGCTCGATGAGTACCATCCCAAGCATATCGCGGTGGTCTTCGATGCGCCCGGGAAAACCTTTCGGGACGAGCTCTTTGCGGAATACAAATCCCAGCGCCCGCCGATGCCGGACGACCTGCGCGAGCAGATTGCCCCGACCCATGAAATCATCCGCGCGATGGGCCTGCCCTTGTTGGTGGTCGATGGCGTCGAGGCCGACGATGTCATCGGCACCCTGGCGCGGCGCGCGGCCGCCAGGGGCATGCCGACCCTGATCTCGACCGGCGACAAGGACATGGCGCAGTTGGTCGACGACAAGGTCACGCTGATCAATACCATGACCGGCGCCTTGCTCGATCGCCAGGGCGTGGTCGACAAGTTCGGCGTGGCGCCGGAGCAGATCGTCGATTTTCTCGCGCTGACCGGGGACAAGGTCGACAACATCCCGGGGGTTCCTGGCGTCGGCCCGAAGACCGCGGCGAAATGGTTGAAGCAATACGGCGATCTCGACCAGCTGATCGCGCACGCCGACGAGATCAAGGGCAAGACCGGTGAAAAGCTGCGTGCCGCGCTCGATCAGCTGGCGTTGTCCCGTGAACTGGCGCGCATCCGGGTCGATCTGGATCTGGGCGTGGAACCCGAGGCATTGCAGCCCACCGAGCCGGACCGCGAGCGCCTGCGTGAGCTGTATCAGCGCCTCGATGCGCGCCGCCTGCTCGACAGCCTCGATGTCGATGCGCGCGAGGCCGAGCCGGCCGCGCGACAGGCGGCGGCCGCCGGGGACTACCAGGTCGTGCTCGATGAAGCCGGACTCGAGGACTGGATCGAGCGCCTGGGGAGCGCCGGGCTGTTCGCCTTCGATACCGAGACCACCAGCCTCGATTATATGCGCGCCGAGGTGGTCGGCGTCTCCTTCGCGGTCGAGGCCGGCAAGGCCGCCTATGTGCCGGTGGCGCATGTCGGCCCGGATGCGCCGGCGCAGCTCGATCGCGATTGGGTGCTGGCGCGCCTGCGTCCGCTGCTCGAGGATCCATCGCGACCGAAGCTCGGGCAGAATCTCAAGTACGACAAGAACGTGCTCGCCAATCATGGGGTAACGCTGGAAGGGATTGCGCACGACACCATGCTCGAATCCTACGTGCTGAACTCGACCGCGACGCGTCACGACATGGATTCGCTCGCCTCCAGCTATCTGGACCTGCGCACCGTGCATTACGAGGACATCGCCGGCAAGGGCAAGAAGCAACTGCGTTTCGACCAGATTCCGCTCGAACAAGCCGCTCCCTACGCCGCCGAGGATGCCGACATCACCCTGCGCCTGCATCAGACGCTGTGGCCCCGCCTGCGGGCCGAGGCCGCCCTGTGCCGGGTTTATCGCGAGATCGAGATGCCGTTGGTGCCGGTCTTGTCACGCATCGAGCGCACCGGCGTATGCATCGACCGCCAGCGCCTTGCCGAGCAGGGCGAGGCGCTGGCGCGCCGCCTGCACGAGCTGGAGCAACGCGCCCACGAACTGGCCGGTCACCCATTCAACCTCGGCTCCCCGAAGCAGATCGGCCAGGTGTTCTTCGAGGAACTCGGTCTGCCGGTGATCTCGAAAACCCCGAAAGGGGCGCCATCCACCGCGGAATCGGTGCTCCAGGAGCTTGCCGAGCGGGGTTATGAGCTGCCGGCGGTGCTGCTCGAACACCGCGCCCTGGCCAAGTTGAAATCCACCTACATCGACAAGTTGCCCGAGATGATCGACCCCGGCAGCGGCCGCGTGCACACCTCGTACCATCAGGCGGTGACCGCCACCGGGCGCCTCAGCTCCTCCGACCCGAATCTCCAGAACATTCCGGTGCGCAGCGAGGAGGGACGGCGCATCCGCCAGGCCTTCGTGCCGCGCGCCGGCTGGAAGATGCTCGCCGCCGATTACTCCCAGATCGAGCTGCGCATCATGGCCCATTTGTCCGCCGACGAGGGCCTGTTGCGCGCCTTCGCCGCCGGCATCGACATTCATCGCGCGACCGCCGCGGAGGTCTTCACAAATGGCGATCTTGAGGCCGTGAGCAGCGAGCAGCGGCGCTCCGCCAAGGCCATCAACTTCGGTCTGATCTACGGCATGTCGGCCTTCGGCCTGGCCCGCCAGCTCGGCATCGGGCGCGAACAGGCGCAGGAATACATCGACCGCTACTTCGCCCGCTATCCCGGCGTCAAGGCCTATATGGAGCGCACCCGCGAGGAAGCGCGCGAAAAAGGCTATGTAGAGACCCTGTTCGGTCGCCGTTTGTATGTGCCGGACATCAAGGCGCGCAATGCGCAGCGTCGCGCCGCCGCCGAGCGCACCGCGATCAACGCGCCGATGCAGGGCAGCGCCGCCGACATCATCAAGCGCGCGATGATCGCCGTCGACGCCTGGCTGCGGGACAGCGCCGCGCCGGTCGCGATGCTGATGCAGGTGCACGATGAACTGGTGTTCGAAGCGCGGCCGGAAGCCGTCGCCGAGGCGCGCGCGCGAATCGACGAGCATATGAGCGGAGCCGCCCAACTGGCGGTCCCGCTGGTGGTGGAGATCGGTGTCGGCGACAACTGGGACGAAGCCCACTGAACCCGGGTCGAGACGATGCGAGGGCGGGGAGGGGGTCAAGTTTTCGCGGCGAAGGCCGAAATCCCCGACAACGGCCGGCTGGCCGTCTCCGCCCACTTCATCGAAAAGAGGATGCAGATGTTCGACTATCGCTCGATCGGCTTCAAGTTCAACGCACTGAACCTGCTCGTGTTCAGCGTCGGTATCGGCGTTCTATTGTTCGTCTACCTCATGCTGAAACCGGTGCGACAGGGTTTTATCGACTATCGGGATCACGTCGCCCAGCGGGAGAAGCTGCTGATGGGGCTGCGCGAGAACTTCGGTTACGGTGCCGGCATCCACAACTTCAAGAACTACGTCATTCGTGGCGATGAGAAATACGCCCGCCGTCTGCGCGACAATGCCGCCAACATGGAGAAGCTGCTGGCCGCGTATCGCGCGATCCCCGACCTCGAGGACGCCGAGCGCCAGTCGCTGGATGCCATCGATCAGGTCTTTCACGCCTACCTCGGCAAACTGCCGGTGGTCGCGCGCATGCTGCGCGACGGCGCCTCGATCCAGGCCATCGATCAGGCGATCACGACCGACAACACTCCGGCGCTGCGCGCCTTCACGCGGCTGGCGGAGCACTACCAGGATCTTATCAATCACTCCGTGGAACGCCTGGGCGGCAGTATCGCGCGGGCCTATGACAGCCTGTTGTGGGTGGTGATCGGCGGCGCCCTGGTGATCAGCATCCTGATTCAGTTGGCGCGCCGTGGCGTGGTCGGGCCGATCCAGCAGGCGATTGCATCGATGGACCGCATCGCCGAGGGGGACGGCGATCTGACCCGTCGCATCGAGCCGACCGGAACCTCGGAGCTGGATCGTTTCGCGCGCGCCTTCAACCGCTTCGTCGAGAAGGTCGAGGCACTGGTCGCGCGGGTGGTGCGCTCGGCGGCCGATGTCGAGGCGGCGGCGAGCCAGATCGCCGCTCTCGCCGAAAGCGCCGATCAGGGCACCCGCAAGCAACAGGATGCGCTCGAACAGGCGGTGAGCTCGGTCGGAGAACTGAAGCAGCATGCCTTGCATGTGGCCGGCAGCATCGACGAAGTGGCGGATGCCTCGCGCCAGGCCGATCAGCTTGCCCAGGAAGGCCGCCAGATCGTCGACCAGGCGGTAAGTCAGGTCGGATCCTTGGCCGAGGAGGTCAACCAGAGCGCGCGAGTGGTCCGCGAATTGCAAGAAGAGAGCGAGAACATCGGCACCGTGCTCGACGTGATCCGCGGGATCGCGGAACAGACCAACCTGCTGGCCCTGAACGCCGCGATCGAAGCGGCGCGCGCCGGCGAGCAGGGGCGTGGCTTCGCCGTGGTCGCCGACGAGGTGCGCTCGCTGGCCGGACGCACCCAGGATTCGACCGAGGAGATCCAAAGCATGGTGGGCCGTTTGCAGGGGCTTTCGCAATCGGCGGTCGGCGCGATGGAGCAGGCGCGAGCACATGCCGACAGCGGCAGCGAGGATGCCGCGCGCGCCGGCCAGTCACTGAACGACATCACCCAGGCGGTGACCGGCATCAGCGAACGCGCGCGCGAGATCGCCGACGCGGCGCGCGCGCAAAGCCATGCCAGCGAAACCATTCACGGCAGCGTCGGACAGATTGCGGGCAGCGCCAGCGAGAACACCCGGATGGCGGGCGAGACCACCGGGGTCGCCACCCGCATCGCCGCGCTCGGGCGCGAGCTGCGTGAACTGGTCGGCCGTTTCACGGTATCGAGCGGCGCCTGAGCGGCCTACAGCATCATCCCGCGAATCATGTAATACAGCATCGCCGCCATGATGCCGGAAGCCGGTACTGTGATGACCCAGGCGGCGATGATGCGCATGAAGGCCGAGCGTTTCACCAACTCGTGCTTGTAGACCTTCTTCAAGCGCTTGCGATCCTTCTTGCTGAGGCCGGTATCGGTGCGCTTGGCCTTCAGTTCGGCCAGCATCTGGCCGCGTTGCTCGGTGGTCGCGGCCTCGAAACGGCGCAGATAGGCGTCGACCACGGCCTGAGTCTCGCCCTGGTGGTGAGCGCGGATCTCCTCGATCATCAGCGCATAGTTGGTCTTCAGAAACTCGCGCAGAAAACCGACCCCGAATACCGCGCCGACCGCAATGTGGGTGGAACTCACCGGCAGGCCGAGCTGACTGGCGATGATTACCGTGATCGCCGCGGCCATCGCGATGCAGAAGGCGCGCTGCTGGTCGAGATCGGTGATCTCGCTGCCGACGGTGCGGATCAGCTTCGGCCCGTACAGCGCCAGCCCGATCGCGATGCCCAACGCGCCCACCAGCATCACCCACAGCGGGATCGCCGCCTTCTTTGCGATCGCGCCGTGCTGGATGGCGTCGTTGATCGCGGCCAGCGGGCCGACCGCGTTGGCGACATCGTTGGCGCCGTGGGCGAAGCTCAGCAGCGCGGCGGCGAAGATCAGCGGGATTGTGAACAGCTTGTTGATGCTGGCCTTGCCCGGCGGCAGTCCGTCGGCGGTCCGCGCGATGCGCGGGCGGACCAGCAGGTAGACCGCCACCGCGACCACCAGCCCGATCATCAGCGCGGTGCCGAAATCGGTCTTCCAGACATGCTTCAAGCCCTTCATCACCAAGTAGGTCGCAAAGGCCCAGGCCATCGCCGCGACCAGCAGCGGCACCATCCGCTTCGCCGCCGCGCGCATATCCTTCTTGTAGGTGATGGTGCGCTTGGTCAGATACAGAAAACCGGCCGCGATGATGCCCCCGATCAGCGGCGAGATCACCCAGCTGGCGACGATCGCGCCCATCTTCGGCCAGTTCGCGACATCCATGCCGCCGGCGGCGATGCCGGCGCCGAGCACCCCGCCGACGATCGAATGGGTGGTCGAGACCGGCGCGCCGGCGGCGGTGGCGATGTTCAGCCACAGCGCGCCGGCCAGCAGCGCGGCCATCATCAGCCAGACGAAGCTGTCGGCATCGTTCAGAAAGCCGGGGTCGATGATGCCTTTCTTGATCGTGCCGACCACGTCCCCTCCGGCGATCAACGCGCCGGCGGCCTCGAAGATCGCCGCGATCAGGATCGCGCCGCCGAGCGTCAGCGCCAGCGAGCCGACGGTCGGCCCGACATTGTTGGCGACGTCGTTGGCGCCGATGTTCATCGCCATGTAACCGCCGATGATCGCGGCGATGATCAGCAGATTGCCCTCGCGCAGATCGCCAAAATGGCGGCGGGTGAAGAAATAGATGATCGCGAGAAAGAACAGCGCGATGCCCAGCTTGATGAATTCGCCACGCCGGGTGGGGCGTTCGTGCAGGTTCAGCAGATCGTTCAGCGCCATGCTGGAAGCCTCTTGTCGGGTTGCCGAAGGAGAAAACAGGCGGAGTGTACACGCCCCCGGGGTGTAAATCGACGCCCCCGGCCCGGCGTGTTGCCCTGGATCAATTTACAGAAACAGCAGCACATAGGCGGTCGCGACGGTGATCTGCGCGACGGCGAAGGGCAGGGCGCGGCGCACGAAACCGCCGAAGCTCATCGGCAGGCCATGTTTGTGCATCAGGGTCACCGCGACCAGCGTCGAGGCGCTGCCGATCGGGGTCAGATTGCCGCCGAGGTTGGCGCCGAAAGCCACCGCCCACCACAGCGGGGATTCGCTTGCGATCCGTTGCGCGTCGAGGATCCTGGCGAGCATCGCGGTCAACGGGATATTGTCGGTGACCGAGCTGAACAGGGCCGACGACAACAGCAGCGAGGCGCTGCCGCCGGCCGAATCGCCGTCGCCGATCAGCCAGCGCACGCCCTCGCCGATCAGCGCCAGCACCTCGGCATGCTCCATCACGTTGATGACTACGAACAGGGACATGAAAAACAGGATCAGATCCCAGTCGACCGCCTTGAAGAACTGGTCGACCTCGGACTTGTAGCGGATCAGCATGATCACCGCGAAGGTCATGGCGACGAAGCCCATGCCGAGATCGCGCACCACCGGGGTGACCGAGGTAGTCGCAATGGCGAGGATGAAGGCCGCCATTGCGACCGCCGCAAAGGTGAAAAAGCCCTGGCTGGCGATGCCTTCGTTCTCGTCGAAGCCGGCGACCCGGCGACGGGCGTGATCGCGTTCGGCCGCGTCGCGCAGCGCGCGGATGCCGAACAGCCGCGCGCCGAGCCACAGCGTGAATACCGTGGCGACAAGTACATAGGGGCTGGACTTCAGAAAGAACTCGATAAAGCCGATGCCGGCGGCGTTGCCGACGATGATGTTCGGCACCGACGAGATCAAGGTCAGCAGGCCGCCGACATTGGTCAACAGCCCCTCGATCAGCAGGAAGCCGAGCAGCTTGTCGCGGCGTTCCAACCGCTCCAGCGAGACCACGCTCAGCGAACCGACGATGATCATCGCGGTGACATTGTTCAACGCCGCCGAGAACAGCACCGTCATGCCGCCATAGAACCACAGCAACTTCAGCGGATCGCCGCCGGAGGCCTTCGTCAGGCGGATGGCGATCCAACCGAACAAGCCGGAGCGCAGGGTGACATCGACGAACAGGCTGGAGCCGACGATGATTGCGATGACCTCCCAGTCGACCGCCTCGATATACACCGGGATATGCAGGCGCTGTCCCCCAGGCAGGGTGACATCGCCGAAGGGCAGCAGCCCGAGCGCCGAGCCGAGCAACAGACAGATCACGGCGAATACGCCGACGATCACCGATTTCTTCGCATGCAGCTTCTCTTCCAGCGCCAGGGCCACGATCATCGCCACCAGCAGGCCGGTGAACAGCAGCGTGACCGCGAGCGGAACCGGGTGAGTGAGGACTTCGGCTTCCATCGGGCGGCTCCGGGTCAGAGGATCAACAGGGGGATCTGGCGCAATTCGACCGCCAGCGGGTAGGCGAGGCCGTGCATCGCCAGCTGCTCGTCGTCCTTCGCGTTCATCACCAGCAGATCCAGATGACGGGACTCGATCAGCGCTTTGCAGTCGCGCAGCGAACGGCCGAAGGTCACCAGGGCCTCGATCTCGATACCGCGCCCGGCGAGCTGCTCGACGCAGGATTCGATATAGTGGGAAGGGTCGGCGAGCAGGCGCTTTTGCAGCTGCTCGCGCGCCTCGTCGGTATCGATGCTGTCGATGCGCGCGATCGCGTCGAGATAGCGCTCGAAGGTGCGTTCGTCTTCGATGTGCGCCAGGATCAGCACGCCGCCGCTTTCGGTCAGCGCGGCGCCGTGATCCACCAAGCGGTGCTGCCGGGTGAGATGATCGGTGACCACCATCACGGTATCGCAGTCGCTCAGTGCGTGTTCGGCGCGGTATCCGGCCTCCGGATGGGGCATCACCAGCACCGGGGTGTCGATGTCCTGCAACAGGACATCCAGATGGACGCCAAGCGAGTGCGGATAACGCCAGGCATGGCTGTGCAGGTTGCGGTAGCTGACGATCAGCCCGGGGCGTTGGCGTTCGATCAGCGCCAGCATCTCATCGATGGCATGGAAATCGTCGCCGACCGCGGTATGCCAACCGGCTCCGTCGGCGAGCGCGCCGGGCGGCACGAAAGCGCGCGCCTGGCGCGTGAACGCTTCCGCCGAGGCCGCGTCCAGATCGGTCAGCACCAACACCCGCGAGAAGCGCACCGGCGATGGCCGATAGGGTTCGCGCCAGGCGGCGCGGAAGAGGCTTTCGACCTGATCGATCTTCGACACGATGAATCCCTGCTGAAAACTGGCGGCTATGGTAGCGTATCAGGGAAGTGTTTGAGAATCCGCGAGGATGCGATGAACGACGAAGCGCGGGCCGGAGAGAAACCGGCGATCGGCGCGTGGCGCGAACGGTTATGCTCGTCGCCCATCAGCCGCTGGACCCAGCGGTTTTGCGCCCCGGCCGAGGAATATCGCCTGACCAGCCGGCTGTTCCTGAAGGTCTTGGCGCTGATCTATTTCGCCGCCTTCGTCTCGCTGGGCGTTCAGATTACCGGTCTGGTCGGCGCCGATGGCATCCTGCCGCTTGCGCGTTATCTCGCCAACGCGCGCGAGGCGCTCGGCTTCGCTGCCTACTGGCGCCTGCCGACACTGTTCTGGTTCGATGCCTCGGACCTGGCATTGCAGGCGGTGGCGGCCGCCGGCGCGATCGCCGCGATGATGCTGTTCGCCGACTGGCATGCGCGGGTGGCCGCGATCGCGGCCTTCCTCTGCTATCTCTCGCTGTTTCATGCTGGCCAGTTGTTCTTGAATTTTCAATGGGATAGCTTGCTTCTTGAAAGTGGATTCCTGGCCATATTCCTGGTCGACCGGCCATCCCGGTTGCTCGTTTTCCTTTATTACTGGTTGCTGTTCCGGTTGCGTTTCTTCTCTGGTTTGTCGAAGGTCGTCAGCGGCGATCCCTCGTGGGCCCATTTGACCGCGCTGGATTACTATTTTCAGACCCAGCCCTTGCCCCATCCCGGCAGCTGGTATGCGCAGCAACTGCCTCAATGGCTGCACTGGAGCGGGGCGGGCTTCACCCTGTTCGTTGAGTTGATCGTGCCGTTCTTTCTCTTTCTGCCGCGCAGTTACCGTCTGTTCGCCGCCGGTACCACGATCCTGATCCAGCTGCTGATTCTCGCCACCAGCAACCACGCCTTCGTCAATCTGTTGACCATTGCATTGTGCCTGTTTCTGCTCGACGACCGGGTGGTGCGACACCTGGTGCCGTATTCGTGGCGCGGGCAGGGCTTTCCGCGCCGTGGCCTGCCGGATCGGGGCCGGCTGCTGGCGCTCGCCGTCGGCGGCGTGCTGATGCTGGTGTCCAGCCTGTCGGCGTTCAGCGACCGCCTGCTGGGTCTACCGGTGCCACAGCCGCTACAGGCGATCACGCGCATCAGCCAAGCCTGGGGACTGGGCTTCGTCTATCATATCTTTCCGACCATGCAGACCGAGCGGCAGGAGCTGGTTATCCAAGGCTCCATGGATGGAAAACACTGGAAAACCTATGAGTTCCGATACAAACCTCAGAAGCTGGATGAGATGACGCCCTTCATCGTGCCGCATCATCCCCGTCTCGACTGGATGATCTGGTTCGTGCCGACCCAGCATCCCTTGCAGATGGCCTGGTTCGGCGAATTTCTGCGCAAGCTGCATGAAGGCTCTCGCCCGGTGATCGGCCTGTTGCGCTCCGATCCGTTTCCGGATGGGCCGCCGCGTTACCTGCGGGTACAGGTCTACCGCTACCGTTTCACCACCGTGGAGGAACGCCGCGACAGCGGCGAATGGTGGAAGCGGGAATACCTGGGGATATTCCCGAGAGTGCCGCCGCGCCGCCCCTGAGGGCGGACGGCGACTGGCGTCAGGCTTTTTTTCTGGCCTTCTTCAGCGCCTTGAGGGCGGCCTTCAGCTTGGCCTCCTGCTTGGCAATGCGCTGCTTGCGTTTCTTGACCTCGGCTTTCAGTTCCTCGATGATCTTCTTTGATTTGGCCATGATGGCTCCTGTTGTGGTTGGATGAGCATCCGTTGGACAGCGGCTTTTCGGCCACGAACCTTCCTCGTGCGCACGCGGCAGGCGCCCTGCTCCCGCGACATGCGAACGAGTCGTTTCTCGCTTCCGACGTGGATCAGCACTGGGCTGACCGATCCCATCGTATCGGCGCGGCCCGGGGGATGCAAGGTGATTCCCGGATACCAGTAGACCCACGGGAGTTGATTGCCGGACTCGTGCTCGCCGCCGTCAGCCGCTGACGCGATACCAGACCCGGCCGAGCAGTTCATGCAGGCCGTAGTAGCTTCGCAGCAGCGCCTTGGCATTGGGCAGCCAGTCGGCGAGACGGGTCATGGGCTGATCCCGGTGGAGGAAGGCGGTCGGGGCGGGAATGACGTCGATGCCTTGCCGCCGAAAGGCTTCGACGGCGCGGGGCAGATGCCAGGCGCTGCTGACCAGGAGGATGCGGCGCCAGTGATGCCGGCGCAGCAGCTCGGCGGTGAAACGGGCATTTTCGCGGGTGGTCTGGCTGCGGTCTTCCAGAAAGATCGGTTTCACCTGGAATTGTCGTTTCAGCGCCTCGGCGGCGAGTTCCGCGAGGGAGTGGCTGTAGCGGTCGATCCGCCCGCCACTGACGACGACCGGCAGCCAGGTATGCCGGTACAGCCAAGCGGCGTAGCGGATGCGTTCCATCGAGAGGGCGGAGAGGACATCCCGGCCGCCGTATTCCTTTTGGTCGCGGTGAAACCCGGCGGTCAATACCACGATGGCTTCGGCCTGGGAGGCATGCAGATCGGCGTCGGCGAGCGCGGGGTAGGGTTCGAGCCAGCTGAACAGCAGGTTGGCGAAGGCCGGCAGGCTGCATAGCAGCAGACCGAGGGTGCCGCTCCAGGCGAGCCAGCGACCGAGGCTCCGGCGGATCAGCAGCAGGCCCGGGATCAGCAATACCAGGTTGAGTCCGGGGGGCAGCACGAAGAGTTCGGCGATGCGTTGCCATTGCTCAGGCATCGTCGGGTTCCCAGAGTGCGGTTTGGGCGAAACGCTGCTCTTGCAGGGTTTCGCCGTGGTGTCGTCGGCGGTTGCCGCACAGCCAGCAGGAGCAGGAGGCCGGGCTGTGGAGACAGCGACCGGCCCGCCGTGGAGTGGCGCCGGCGGTGCCGTTCCAGTAATGGGCACGGCGGCGTTTCAGTCGTTTCCGGTGGTGACGGCGCAGCGCGCGCGACGGGTTCTTTGGCATCTCAGTCCAGCAGCGGGTTGGCTTGTCGGTCGGCGTGGTAGGAAGAGCGCACCATCGGGCCGCTGGCGACGTTGTCGAAGCCCATGGATTCGCCGAGTTCACGCAGGCGCTCGAATTCCCCGGGTGTGACGAAGCGCGCCACCGGCAGGTGGTCGCGACTGGGTTGCAGGTACTGCCCGAGGGTCAGCATCCGACAGCCGTGCGCGCGCAGGTCGCGCATGACTTGTTCGACCTCGTCATCGCGCTCGCCGAGCCCGAGCATCAAGCCGGATTTGGTCGGCAGGTCGGGATGGCGTTCACGAAACGCGCGCAGCAGTTCCAGCGAGCCTTGATAGTCGGCGCCGGGGCGGGCCTGGCGGTAGAGGCGTGGCACGGTTTCCAGGTTGTGGTTGAAGACGTCCGGCGGGGTGTCGTCGAAAGCCGCCAGCGCGACATCGACGCGGCCGCGGAAGTCTGGGGTAAGGATCTCGATCTGGGTGTCGGGGGTATGGATGCGGATTGCTTCGATGCAGGCGGCGAAGTGGGCGGCGCCGCCATCGCGCAGGTCGTCGCGGTCGACCGAGGTGACGACGGCGTAGCGCAGGCGCAGTTCGGCGATGGCGGTGGCGAGCTGGCGTGGCTCGTCGGGGTCCGGGGGCGCGGGGCGGCCATGGGCGACATCGCAGAACGGGCAGCGCCGGGTGCAGATGTCGCCGAGGATCATGAAGGTGGCGGTGCCATGCGCGAAGCATTCGCCGAGGTTCGGACAGTTGGCCTCCTCGCAGACCGAGCTCAGGCCGCGCTCGCGCAGCAGTTTCCGGATGCGCGTGACTTCCTGGCCGGCGGGTATTCTGGCGCGGATCCATGCCGGCTTGCGCGGTGTCTGCCCGGTGGGCTGGATCTTGACCGGGATGCGCGAGAGCTTGTCGGCGCCACGTTGGTGGCTGTCGGGGCGCTGGCGCGATGGCGCCAGGTAGTTTTCGTCGGAGGACATGTGAGCAGGGTTCCGTGGTGGCCGAAAAGAAGATTCATGGGCAAGGAATCATAGCCCGGAAATTTCATGAATTCACGTGATGATCGCGCAGTGGATTGTTTTCACAAGGGATTTTCTAAAGTCATCCCGTATCAGGGAGTACGGGCAACGGAAGAAAATTTCTTGTGGAAACAAGAAACAAGCGAGGGCGCGTGTATTTCATGAATTTTCCGGGATAGTATACCCGAGCCGCGCGGCAAGCCGCGTAGCGAGGCGTTCGGCGCAATCGTCGAACGCGAGTTCGATGCCGAGGTCGGCGAGTCGGGTGACCGCGAGGTCGGCGTGGCCGCAGGGGTTGATGCGTTGGAATGGGGACAGGTCCAGATCCAGGTTCAGCGCCACGCCATGGTAGCTGCATCCTTTCTTGATGCGCAGGCCGAGCGCGGCGATCTTGGCTTCGGCGACGTAGACGCCGGGGGCGTCGGCGCGCGCATGGGCGTCGATGCCGAGCTCGGCCAGCAGGTCGATGACACCGTTCTCCAGCGCGCTGACCAATGCGCGCACGCCCAGTCCGGTCTCGGCGAGCCGCAGCAGGGTATAGACGATGACCTGGCCGGGGCCATGGTAGGTGACCTGTCCGCCGCGGTCGCTCCGTATCACCGGGATATCGCCGGGGGCGAGCAGGTGTTCGGGGCGACCGGCCTGGCCCTGGGTGAACACCGGGGGGTGTTCGACCAACCACAGCTCGCTCAGGGTGTCGACGTCGCGCCGCAGCGTGAACTCGCGCATGCGCCGCCAGGTGGCTTCGTAGTCGACGCGCCCGAGACGGCGCACGATCAGGGTGGGGTTCACAATGCCATGATGACCTTGTCGTGGGCGCTCAGCGCCTGGTAGATGCGGTCCATCTGTTCCTTGCTCTCGGCGGTGATGGTGACGGTGACGCCAAGGTAGTTGCCGTTGGCGCTGGGGCGGGTCTTGACCGCGCCCTCGGGGATTTCGCAGTGTTCTTTCATCAGTTCGACGACGAGGCCCTCGAAGCCGTCTTCGTTCTTGCCCATGGCTTTCACCGAGAATTCACAGGGGAAGCGCATCAGCGGCTCGTCTTGGTGTTCTTTTCCGTTGGTCTGTTCTTCGTCATGCATCAGGGTGTTCCTCGCGGGTGTGGGTGATGAAGGCGCGGTACAGCGCGGTCATCCGTTCCCAGTACGGGCCGGGGCGGCCGTTGCCGACCGGCTCGCCGTTGAGGCGCGTGACCGGCATGATCTCCTTCGTCGAACTGGTCAGCCAGATCTCGTCGGCGGCGGCCAGATCGGAGGCGTGGATCTCCGCCTCGCACCAGGGGACGCCGTGGGTATCCGCCAGTTCCAGCACCAGGTCGCGGGTGATGCCGGGCAGCAGCAGCGGGCTCTTCGGCGGCGTGATCAGCAGCTCGTTGGCGACCATGAAGAGGTTGCTCGCGGCGCCCTCCAGGGCCTTGCCGTCGCGCACCAGGATCGCCTCGGCGGCGCCCTCGTCGCTGGCCTGGGCGCGCGCCAGCACGTTGGCGAGCAGGGTGGTGGCCTTGATGTTGCACAGCTTCCAGCGGATGTCGTCGAGGGTGATCGCGGCGATGCCATCGGCATAGGTGCCGGGCGCCGGTGGGGTCATCGCGGTGGCCATTGCGAAGACCGTGGGTTCGATCCCGGAGGGAATCGCGTGGTCACGGCGGGCGCCGACGCCGCGCGTGACCTGAAGATAGATCGACTGGTCGTCGTCCGGGCAGCATTCGGTGAGCCGCTGGAGCCGGTCCCGCCAGGCATCCCGGGACAGCGGGTTTTCCATGCGGATGGCGCGCAGGCTGTTGTCGAGCCGGGTCAGGTGTTCGTCGAGCCGGAACAGGCGTCGGCCATAGGCCGGAATCACCTCGTAGACCGCGTCGCCGAACAGGAAGCCGCGGTCCATCACCGACACGCGGGCCTCGGACAGGGGGAGGAAGTCTCCGTTCAGGTAGACGATGGGATCAGTCATTGTTCCACCACATGATTGCGCTGTCGACGAGCACGCGCCACAGATTGCCTTCGTCGACTTCGGCCAGCGCGACGACGGGGGTTTCCTTGATCAGCTCGCCGTCCAGCGTGATGCTCAGCGAGCCGACGCGGGCGCCCTTGCGGATCGGCGCGATCGGGGTTTTATGCAGGTTCAGGTCCGCCTTCAGGTCGCTGAAGCGGCCGCGGGGCACGGTCAGGTAGAGCGCTTCCTCGAGACCCAGCGGCAGGGTCTCCCGGCTGCCTTTCCAGACGCGCGGCGCGGCGATCGGCTGGCCGGCCTCGTAAAGCTTGCGGGTCTCATAGAAGCGGAAGCCGAAGTTCAGCAGCTTCTGGCTTTCATCGGCGCGCGCGAGCTTGCCCTTGGTGCCCATCACCACCGAGATCAGGCGCATGTCGCCACGCTTGGCCGACGAGACCAGACAGTAACCGGCGGAATCGGTGTGGCCGGTCTTCACCCCGTCAACGCTGGCGTCGCGCCCGAGCAACAGGTTGCGGTTCTGTTGGGTGATGCCGTTGTAGGTGAATTCGCGCTGCGAATACCAGTGGTAGTACTGTGGGAACTCGCGGATCAGCGCGCTGGTGACCTTGGCGACATCGCGCGCGGTGACGTAGTGGTTCTTGTCGGGCAGGCCGGTGGCATTGGTGAAATGGGAATTCAGCATGCCGAGGCGGTAGGCGTTCTCGTTCATCAGTTCGGCGAAGGCCGATTCGGTGCCGGCGACATGCTCGGCGAGCGCCACCGAGGCATCGTTGCCGGACTGCACGATCATGCCCTGGAGCAGGTCTTCCAGGCGCACCTTTTTGTTGACCTCGATGAACATCCGCGAGCCAGGCGTCTTCCATGCTTTTTTGCTGACCAGCACCTGGTCGTCCAGCGAGATATGCCCGGCGGCGAGCTCGCGGAACACCACATAGGCGGTCATGATCTTGGTCAGGCTGGCTGGCTCCAGGCGCTGGTCGGCGTTGCGCGCGGCGAGCTCGGCGCCGCTGTGCATATCCTGTAGCAGCCAGGCGCGCGCCTCCAGCGTGGGGGGTTGGGGCGTCGCGGCGAACAGCCACGCCGGCAGCAGCAGGAGAAGCAAGGGAAATCTTGTCGGTACGGCGGACACGTCGGGTTCCTGTCTGGATGGTTCGAGGCCGCCATTCTACCCGAAGCGGCCGCCTTCGGGAGCCTTCATCGACGCAGCCTCAGCTATCGAAGAGGGTGGTGTAATTGGACGGGCCGTCCATGCCGGGCGTGGAAGCGTGGCTGCGCTTGAGCGCATTCAGACCGCCGCGCAATACCCAGGTGCGGTAACCGAGCTGGTTCAGGATATAGGCGCCGACCGCGCTGCGCGAGCCGTTGTCGCAAAACACCAGGTATTCGCGGTCGCGGCGCAGTTGCTGGCCCTTTACGCGCAGCAGGTAGTAGGGAATGTTGATCGCGCTGCCCAGGGTGGCGTAGTTGTACTCGGTTTCGCTGCGCACATCGAGCCGGATCGCGTGATCGCGCACCAGCCGGCTGGCTTCCCTGGCGTCGACCCAGCGCAGCAACGGTTGTTGCAGCAGGGTTTTGAAATCCTCGCTTTCCAGCGTCATCAGGATGCCATCGGTCAGCATGGTGACGGTGGCATTGCGGTTGGCGCCGGTGAGCAGGGATTCCTCGCCGAAGGAATCGGGGGGCGAGAGCCGCGCGAGCACTGCGTTCTTGCCGTTGATGCGACGCGAGACCTGAGCCTCGCCCTCGCGCAGTGCGTAGAAGCAGGTGCCGGGAGAATCCTGGGTGACGATGGTTTCGCCGGCCCGCACCGGACGCACGCGCATGCGTTGGAAGATCTGCTGGATACTGGCCGCCGGCAGTTGCCGGAACACGCCGGTGTTCAGCAGGTTCATCATCCATTCGCTGTCGCGTGCGTCGTGGCTGTTGAAACGCAGGGTTTCGCCGGTTTCGATGTCATCCTCGGCGAGCTGATCGAGCACCAGCAACTGTTCCAGCTCATTGCGGTTGAGGCTCAGGATCACGCAGCGTTCGGAGCGCACGCGCGCGCCGTTGGCGATCAGCTCGTCAATGCGCAACGGATGCAGCGCGGCCTCGCTGCAAGCTTCGATCTCGTCGCCCTTGCCGAGCAGGCCGCCGCTGCGCAGCAGACCGGAGGTGAGGTAGTAGATCGTGTCCGGATCCGGTTCAAGATCGGATAGCGGACGCCCCTTGTCCAACTGGTGAAAGCGCGCGAAACGGCGCAGGTGGCGGATCCCATCCTCGAACAGGTTGCCGATCGGTATCAAGGTCCTGAAACGGTTCCAGTCCATTTCCATCGTATCGCTCCCTGTTATTGATACACTGAAGTTTCACCGTTTTTCGTCATGTTCCGAGACTGCGGACGATCAGATCGCGCAACCATAAGTAATATCTATCTGCGATAAATTGAGTTTATGATCGGCGCACCCGGATGATCTGATTTATACGAATTTTTCTTTATATATCAGCCTCTTAAAGGATGAGCGTGGCCCCTCCGTCTGGATATAATCAGTGTTGCTAACGCATTGATATAGCAGAAAAAAGGACCCCATTCCATGTTTATTCTACGCGACCTCTTGCTCCCACTCCAAGCCCCTTTTTCCGATTCCCGTCTCGGCTGTGAACGCGCTCACTGGTTCATGTTCACGCTGGTGGCTGTCATCGTGCCTTTTACATCTTCGATGACTTCCAATCTATTGCGCTCACTTCGCACGCTCTTTGGTCTGAATCTGAACCGCCGACGTTTCTATACCTTCATGGCCTCCCACAAGCTGCCTTGGGTTGATCTTTGGCGGGTAGTCTGGAGCTTGATTCCGGAGCCTTCTGTCGATGGCCGTTTCTGATGTGCGCAGGCTGATTGCCAATGCCGCCTTGTCATCGGATTTCCTAGGGCTTTGGCCCAGCTTGTGCAAACCTCAGCAAAATTCTTTCGTTTCGCTCCTGTTGCGCATCGTGGCTTGAGGAGCGGACATTGGGAAGAGGGCTTTTTCAGCGAAACTTCAGAATAGAGTTCTCCCGCCTGAAAAAGGCGGGAACGGATTGAAACCTGGAAAAGGTCATCTGGGTTTTTCGAGTCTGGCGATATTCCATGTTCAGTGTCGTTTTCTGCCGTTTCGTTTCTTCTGAGTGGTAAGGCGCTTTGGGCGTTGCTTTTTCGCGGCGGCGTTTCGGGGCGGGGATGTTGCGCGCCATTCGCCGGGTTGAAGCTTTCCGATCGAGTAGTTACCCACGGCGGTGCGGATCAGGCGCAGGGTGGGGAAGCCCACGGCGGCGGTCATGCGCCGTATCTGCCGGTTGCGGCCTTCGCGGATCTGGAGTTCCAGCCAGCGTGTAGGAATCGATTTGCGCTGACGGATCGGCGGGGTGCGGGGCCAGAGCCAGTGGGGTTCGGTTTCCAGTAGATGGACGCGAGCCGGTCGGGTTGGGCCGTCTTTCAACCGCAGGCCATCGCGCAGGGCGCGCAAGGCGTCGGCATGGGGTTCACCTTCAACTTGCACCAGGTAGGTTTTCCATGTGCCGGCTGTTGGCGAGGCCAGACGATGTTTCAGTGAGCCGTTGTTCGTCAGCAGTAACAGGCCTTCCGAATCACGGTCGAGTCGTCCCACGGGGTATACGCCGGGCTGGTCGATGAAGTTTTTCAGTGTCGTCCGGCCTTCGCGGTCGGTGAATTGGCTGAGAACGCCGAAGGGTTTGTTGAACAGCAGCAGTCGGGTCATGGACAGGGCGCAAAAAAGCCCCGTTGCTGGAACGGGGCCAGCGGTATGACGGGGTGCCGGGTCAGGCGTTGAGTTCGTGCAGGTGGGCGGCGTGCAGCCCCTTGGGGCCTTGTTCGACCTCGAATTCGACCTTCTGGCCTTCTTTCAGTGTTTTGTATCCTTCCATCTCGATCGAAGAGAAATGGACGAATACATCGTCGTCACCGCCATCTGGCGAGACGAAGCCATAACCCTTGGCGTTATTGAACCATTTTACGGTGCCTGTGGCCATGCAAACTCCTCCAACAGGTGTGCTTGATTACCGAGCCGGCCGGAGCCGGACTCCTTTGGTTTGTCCCTGCCCGCAGCAGGGGTTCGCTCTTGGCTTCTCTTAAATGGAAGCTGCAACCTGAAGTATAGCGGGCCGGGATCAATCGTCAATTGCTTTGGTGGATTTTATGACAAAATGGCAGGTAATTTCAGTTTCTTATTTATAAAACAATAACCTATGTTTTGTTTATGCTAAATGAAATCAGGTTTGATCTAAGGGAAAACCCTTGGTTTTCGCGGCGTTCTCCGGATCATGCATGATGCTGGGCGGATATCGAGCGTGGCGGTTGTGGATTCATTTCAGGCATACTCGTCGCCCATGAATTTTCGGATTTTCGAGATCGTTCGTCGCGCCTGTGGGCCAGGTGCGGAAGCGAGTCATGGCCGGGACTGATGGCGGGTTTCCGCAACAACGTTCCCGGGTGCGGGGGGGGGCGTAGTCCGTCCGTGCTGTCCAACGAGTGGAGATCTTGGCTTTGGTGGGTGTGGGAAACCAAGGCTGCGGAACAGTTTCGAGGACAGGAGGCCAGGGCAATCGTGCTGGAATGCTATCGACCTGGCAA